>NZ_JBFUIU010000167.1:0-14020 GCF_056401695.1 Variovorax sp. P4_D9 | reverse complement strand
GGCCTCGAGCTCGGCATGACCTTCGACATGGGCAACTGGCACTGGGTCGGCGAATGCCCGCTGCAGGCCGCCCAGGCGCTGGGCCGCCGGGTGCGCTACGTGCATTGCAAGGGCGCGCAGCGGCTCCCCGCCAAGTGGGTTGCCGTGCCGCTGGCCGACTCCGTGGCGCCCTGGCGCGCCGTGCTGCGCGCGCTGCCGGCCGATGTGCCGCGCGCGATCGAATACCCGCTGGTCGGCGACGACCTGCATACCATCACGCGCGAGCAGATCGCGCTGATCCGGAACCTGTGATGACCAACACTTCCGCATCCGCCTTCGATGTCGCGCTGTTCGGCGAGGCCATGCTCCTGCTGGTGGCCGACCGGCCCGGCCCGATCGAGAACGCGACCGCATTCCACAAACGCACTGCGGGCGCCGAGACCAATGTCGCGATCGGACTCGCGCGCCTCGGCCTCAAGGTCGGCTGGGCCAGCCGGCTCGGCACCGACTCGATGGGGCGCGCGCTGCTGGCCGCCATGCAGGGCGAGGGCATCGACTGCTCGCACGTGATCAGCGACCCGACGCAGCGCACCGGCTTCCAGTTCAAGGGCCGCGTGACCGACGGCAGCGACCCGCCGGTCGAATACCACCGCAAGGGCTCGGCCGCCAGCCACATGAGCCCGGCCGACATCGACGAGGCCTGGCTGCGTTCGGCGCGCCACCTGCATGCCACCGGCGTGTTCGCGGCGATTTCCGACAGCAGCCTGCAGGCAGCGATCAAGTCCATGGAGGTGATGCGCGCGGCCGGCCGCACGATCTCCTTCGACCCCAACCTGCGGCCCACGCTGTGGTCCTCGCCCGAGACCATGCGGCACTGGATCAACGCGCTGGCGGCACGCGCCGACTGGGTGCTGCCCGGCATCGAGGAGGGCCTGTTCCTCACCGGCGATTCGACGCCCGAAGGCGTGGCGCGTTTCTATCGCGGGCTCGGTGCCAAACTGGTGGTCGTGAAGCTCGGCGCCGAGGGTGCCTACTACGACAGCGACGTGGCGGGCACGGGGCGCGTCGAGGGCTTCCCGGTGAAGGAGGTCGTGGACACCGTGGGTGCCGGCGACGGCTTCGCGGCCGGCGTGGTCAGCGCCTTGCTCGAAGGCAAGCCGGTGCCCGATGCGGTGCGCCGCGGTGCCTGGATCGGCGCCCGCGCGGTGCAGGTGCTTGGCGATACCGAGGGCCTGCCCACGCGCGCGCAGCTCGAGGAGGCCGGGCTATGAGCGCCGCTCGGCCCGCAGTGCGCAGCACGGAGGTTTCCTGATGAGCGCCGTCCGCAAGAAGGTGCTGGTGTTTCGCGAGCTGCCCGATGACCAACTCGCCCGGCTGCAGGCGGCGCACGACGTGACGGTCGCCAATCCGCGCCTGCCGGCGCAGCGTGCGGCCTTCGATGCGGCGCTGACCGAGGCCCAGGGCCTGATCGGATCGAGCTACCCGGTCGACGAAGCGCTGCTGGCGCGGGCGCCGAAACTCGAGGTGGTCTCCAGCGTGTCGGTCGGCGTCGACAACTACGCGCTGGCTGCGCTGCATGCGCGCGGCATCGCCTTGTGCCATACGCCCGGCGTGCTCGACGAGACCGTGGCCGACACCGTGTTCGCCCTGCTGATGGCGACCAGCCGGCGGGTGGTCGAGCTCTCGAACCTGGTGCGCGAGGGGCGCTGGACCCGGAACATCGGCGAAGACCTGTTCGGCTTCGACGTCCACGGCAAGACACTCGGCCTGCTGGGCTTCGGCCGCATCGGCCAGGCCATTGCGCGCCGCGCCGCGCTCGGCTTCGGCATGCCGGTGCTCTACCATGCGCGCCGCCCCGTCGATCTCGCCCTGCAGGCGCCCGAACTGCAAGGCCGTGCCGCGCACACGCCGCTGAGCGACCTGCTGGCGCGCGCCGACTTCGTGGTCGCGATGCTCCCGCTGTCGGACAGCACGCGCGGCATGGTCGGTGCCGATTTCTTCGCTGCGATGAAACCGGGCGCCGTCTTCATCAATGGCGGACGCGGCGCCTCGGTGCAGGAGGACGCACTGCTGGCGGCGCTCGACCACGGCACGCTGCGCGCGGCCGGCCTCGATGTGTTCGCGACCGAACCCTTGCCGGCCGATTCCCCGCTGCGCACCCACCCGCGCGTGACCCCGCTGCCGCACATCGGCTCGGCCACCCACGAGACCCGGCATGCCATGGCCGAACTCGCGACCACCAACCTGCTGCGGGCGCTCGCCGGTGAGCGCCCGGCGGCGGTCTTCGACACCGCCTCCGCGTGAACGCCAAGACTCCCGCCCCGCGTCCGGTCCGCGCCACCATCGCCGACGTGGCCAAGGCGGCCGGCGTCTCCAAGGCCACGGTATCGCGCTTCCTGAATCACCGGGAGCGGCTGCTGAGCCCCGACATCGCGTCCCGCGTCGAGGCTGCGGTGGCGCAACTGTCCTACACGCCGAGCCCGATGGCCCAGGCCTTGAGCCATGGCCGCTCGCGCCTGATCGGCCTGATCGTGGCCGACATCACGAACCCTTATTCGGTGGCTGTGCTGCGCGGCGCCGAGAAGGCCTGCCAGGACGCCGGCTACCTGGTGATGCTGTTCAATCTCGGCAACGATATCGACCGCGAGCGCGAGGCCATCAATGCGCTGGCCGGCTACCAGGTCGACGGCTTCATTCTCAACACGCTGGGCCGCGGTGCGGGCCTGGTCGATGCCGATGCGCTGCATGGCAAGCCGGCGGTGCTGGTCGACCGGCGCCACGCGGGCATGCACACCGATTTCGTCTCGCTGGACAACGTGGCTGCGATGCGGGTGGCCTGCGGCCACCTGGTCGAGGGCGGCTACCGTGAATTGCTCTACATCACCGAACCCCAGAAAGGCGTGAGCTCGCGGCGCGAGCGCACCGCCGCATTCGGCGCCTGCATGGCGGCGCACGAGCCGCGCGTCGCCGGCGCGGTGCATGAATCCACGGGCGACGACAGCGAAGGGCTCGATGCCACACTGCGATCGCTGCACAAGCGGGCGAAGCGCGGCAAGCGCGCCGCGGTGCTGTCGGGCAACGCGATCGTGACCTTGCGCGTCGCCGCGGCGATGGCACGGCTGGGCTTACGCTTCGGGGAGGACATCGGCTTCGTCGGCTTCGACGATCCGGATTGGGCGCCGCTGATCGGGCCGGGCCTGAGCGCGATCGCGCAGCCGACCGAGGAGATCGGCCGGGTCGCGGCGACTTGCCTGCTGGAGCGGCTGCGGGGGCTGGAAGGGCCGCCGCGGCAGCTGCTGCTGCCGGGCAAACTGGTGGTGCGGGGGTCGTCGAGCTACGCTTGATGCGTGTGCTTCATCGTCGACCGCCTCGACGAATCTCTCGAGCGAAGAGAAGGGCGAAGTGCCGACGGCGTTCAGCGTGAAGCGAGCCGGGACCTTCGCGGCAAGACACTGCAGCTCATCTGATCACGTCGTCCGCGCGCAGTAGCACTGAAGGTGGGATCGTGATTCCGATGGACTTCGCAATTTGGAGATTGACGACAAATTCGAACTTCGTCGGCTGTTCCATTGGAAGGTCGCCTGGGTGCGTGCCTTGAAGCACTCTCACGACGAACTCTGCGGCCCTGCGATAGATCGCCACGACGTTTGGGCCGTAGGACAGCATGGCCCCGAACTCGCGATAGGGTGCGAGCATCGGCAGCCGCAGCTCGGCGGCAATGGCGAGCCAGTCGTCGCGCAAAGCGACATTGATCGGCGTGGCCCCGATCAGCAATGCATCGGGCCGTCGCCGCCGAAGGGTCGCGGCGACCGCATCGAAATCTTGCTTCGCGTTGACGTCGAGCGGCACCAGCTTCACGCCCAACGATCGTGCGGCTGATTCGTTCGCAGCCTTCAGGGCACTGACTTCGGCCGCGCTCGCACCGGCTGTGAGCATGCAGTCCGGACAGCGTGCAAACCCAATCTCCCCGGCTGCGGGCACGCTCGCCTTGAGCAGTTCGAGACGCTTGGGAACGAGATCGTCAGCCAGGTTCGAGATTCCGGTCACCTGGCCGCCGGGCCGCGCCAGGCTCGCAACGAGGCCGCTGCGGACCGGGTCGGGCACGGCTGTCGTGACGATTGGCATCGTGCGGCTCGCCGCCAGCACCGCCCGCGCCGCGGTCCCGCTGGTGGCGACGACGACGTCCGCATCGAGCTTCACCAGCTCGACAGCGAAATCGACATAGCGTTCGGCCCGGCCCTCGGCAAATCGCTGTTCGATGACCAGGTTTCCGCCTTCGGCAAAGCCGAGCTCGCGCAGCCTCGAAACGAATGCGTTCCATGTGGCATCGTCGCCTGGCTTGGCGTTCGGCTTCCCGCCGTCTAGCCAAGGTAGCCGATCCGATACACGCGCACCGGCGCTTGGGGCCCAGGCAGGAACTGCTGCGACCCATGCCGCGATGTTGCCAATCAACTTGCGTCGGTCCATCATTCGATCGCCCCCAATCGTGATGACCCCGTTTCCAAGGCCATGCAGGGACAGCGGTGTCTCATGCCTTGGCGTCGGTTGTCAGCGCAGTCTACGCTTGCAGGCGGCTGAGAAGCTGCCCAAACGCCGAGCCGAAGCGGTGCCAGTGATGAATCGGCAACTGCCCATGAAGGGCACGACTCCCACTGGCGTCGACTGGCCGAATTGGAGTACCGTGCCGTCCTGGCGACGCATCCCGTCGCTCCGCACCGAACAGGAGGCACACATGATCACGAATTCGCAGTCGGGCACCAACGTGCAGGAAATCGCGGCGGGCATATTCCGCATCAACACACCGGTGCCCCTGCCCGACGGCAACCTGTTCAGCTTCAACCAGTACCTCGTGGTCGACGACGAGCCGCTGTTGTTCCATTCCGGGCCGCGCCGGCTGTTCCCGCTGGTGAGCGATGCCATCGCCAGCGTGATGCCGGTCGAGCGCCTCCGCTACATCGGCCTGTCTCATGTCGAGGCGGACGAGTGTGGCGCGGTGAACCTGTTCCTGGCGGCGGCGCCGCAAGCGGTGCCGCTGTGCGGCAGCATTGCAGCCATGGTCTCGATGACTGACCTGGCGAACCGTCCACCGCGCGCGCTGGCCGATGGCGAGGAGCTCTCGCTCGGCAAGCACACGATGCGCTGGTTCGACACGCCCCATCTTCCGCACGGCTGGGAATGCGGGCTCATGATGGACGCGCACACGCGCACATTCTTCTGCGGCGACCTCCTCACCCAGCCGGGCAACAGCGAGAAGGCGCTCACCGATGCCGACATCCTGGGCCCCAGCGAGGCGTTCCGACACCAGATGGACTACTACGCCCATGCACCGAACACGGCCGCATTGCTGGCCGGGCTTGCGCAGCAGGAACCTCGCACGCTCGCCTGCATGCACGGCAGCGCGTGGCAGGGCGACGGCGCATCACTGCTGCGTCAGCTGTCAGTGGCCTTGTCGGCGCATGAGCGCTGACCCAGGCCTCAGCGCGCCTGCGCACGAGTCAGGAGGTAGTCCTGGCGCACGACATTCTCAGCGTAGTACGAAGTGGCCATGGCATCGAACTCGGCCCGGAGCACCGAGAGCTTCGCTGGATCGTTCGCGAGGCCCTCGACGAGCTTCTGCATGGGACCGACCGAACGCTCCATGAAGAGGCGGTAGTGCTCGAGACTGAGCGCCGAAAAAGCCATGATGCCGCGCTCGAAGAAAGGGGCCTCGAAGGCGTTGCCGAGACGCTCTGCGACCGTCGTCGGATTGCCCCATTGCGGGGGGCGGCGACGCCCCGGGAGGCGGCGGCGGCGAGTTGCGGCCGACGAAGGCGAAGAGGCGACCGATCAGGTGCTCGGGCGGCCAGGTGGCGAATGCCACCCGCCCGCCGGGCTTCAGTACGCGACGCATCTCCGCGATGGTCACTTCGTGCCGAGGCGCAAACATGTGCCCGAACTGGCTCAGCACGACGTCGAAGGAACCGTCGGCATAGGGCAGTTGCTCGGCGTCGCCTTCGGTCCACACGATGTCCTCTCGCCCGGCGATGCGGGCGTTCTCGCGAGCCTGCTCGAGCAGTTCGGGCGTCAGGTCCAAGGCCGTGACCTTGGCGCCGGCCCGCGCGGCCGTGATTGCCACGACGCCGGTCCCGGTGCCGACGTCGAGCACCGTCTCGCCCGAGCCGATCCGCGCGAATTTCACGAGGTGGCCCGCGACGGGGGTGGTGAACATGGCCGTCGGCGCAAAAGACGCCCACATCTCGCGCTGTCGCCTCTTCAACTCTGCAAAGGGATCGGGGCTCATAGGGTTCTCCATGCGGTCGCGTACTTGCGAACGAAGATGCACTCGAGTCGTCGCCCCATCAACTGCAAGCGTTCGCGGGCAGGCGGGGCCGGCCGGGCCGGACGCCGGCGGCGTCGACGCCCGCTAGTCGAGCAGGGGTTCCAGGCCTGGTGCCTGGTCGATCTCGGAGGGCTTGTAGAGCTTGTGCTGCGCAGCGGGACCGATYGGGTCCGTGACCACCGCGAGGCGCCAGGGATCGCCCCGCTTGGCGCACGCGCGCTCCTCACCGGTGAGCTGGAAGCCGGCCAGTCCGGCCGCCGTGCCCTTGACCGCGAGCTTGAGCAAGGTGGCCCCCTTCTTGTCCGAGACCTCGATGTCGTAGCCCAGCTTCTGGCTGCTCACGTTCTCGGTCTTGTATCCATAGCCCGCGAAGTGACGCGTCAGGTAGTCCACGGCGGCCGCCTGCACCTCTTCCCGGGATGCCTGGCCGGAGGGGGCCTCCTCCACCGGCGCCGGCACGCTGCCCCGCGCCCGGGCGGCTTGCATGTCTTCTTCGGTCGGCAGCCAACCGCGCGGGCCGCGAACCAGAACCGCGAACTTCTGATCGGGGTTCCAGACGGCGACGTGCCATTCCTGGTCATCCGGCACGCGCGTCGAAACCTTGGCAGCCTTGTCGGTCTCCAGATCGAGAATGGAGATCCGGTTGGTCTGCAGTACGGCCCGGAGGCCCTGGCCGCCGTCGAACGAGCGCTTGAGCAGGATGAGTCGGTCCTTGGCGCGTTGGATCTGCAGTGCGCTGCGCTCGCCGCCGCCAATCCGGCGTGGGGTATCCAGAGACTCGAGGTAGAACCACCGCCCCCCGGCGCCGATGCTCACGAACTCGGCCCAGATGGTGGCGATGACGTTGTCGCCCGTCGCCAGCCAGGCCTGCTCGGACGCCTTCTCGCGCGCGTCGAATACGCCCATTCTGGAAATGATCTCGACGGGCGTTCGTTTCTCGCCCAGCAGGCGCTTTTCATTGATGACCGCAAGGACCGCGGGGTCGACTTCTTTGTCCATTCGGAGGGAATCAGGCGAGTTGTGACCGCCTCAAGTATGCCGTGAAGCGTGCGGCGCTCTTCAGCCGAATTGCAACTGTTCCCCGGGGCGGCTTTCGCGTGTAAATTACACTGCCGTCCAAGGAGCCAACATGCCCGTTCGCAGACTTTCCACAGCGGCCGCCATCGCCTTCTGCGCCATCGCCGGTGGTTGCGCCAACTACCAGCCGCCGAAGGTGTTCGCGGGCTTCATGTCCCCGCTGGTGTCGCGAACGAGCTGCATCGACTCCGTCGCCCGCGAGTTCAAGATGCCCAAGGAAAGCGTGAAGCCGATGTACGACTCGATGACCATGCAGGAAGGCATCTACGTCGTCACCCTCAGCATCGGCGGCGGACAGCCGGAGATCAACTGCACCGTCAACGAGAACGGAGTCGTCTCCGACGTGATTCGAGCGCGCTGAGCGCCGCCTAGCTTGGCGTGCCGCTCGCATCCCCCTCGACCAGCGCCAGCACCCGCAGCGGGCTCCCCGATCCCTCCCGGATCTTCAACGGCGCCGACACGATGAGGGCCCCCGTGGGCGGCAGCTGGTCGAGATTCTTCAGGCATTGCAACCCGTAGCGATTGGCCCCGTGCATCAGCGTGTGGCACGGATAGGCCAAGGGCCAGCCGTAGGACTGGCCTGCGTCGGTGTTGATCGTCTCCACGCCGAAGCCATGGACGTTGCGCTCGCGGATCAGCCACTCGACCGCCTCCTGCGTCGGTCCCGGCGTGTGGGCACCGTCCTCGCGCATGTTGACGAAGGCCGCCGGGTCGGCGATGCGCTTCGACCAGTCGGTGCGCAGGAGCACCCAGGCGCCTTCGGGAATGCAGCCATGGCGTCCTTCCCAGCGCTGCAGAAAACCCACAGTCAGCAGCCAGTCGGCATCCTCGGCGACCTCGGCGCTGGCATCGACCACCACCGCCGGCGCGATGAAGTTGCCGGCATCGATGGTATCGACCGTGTTGCGTGGGTGGTCCTTGCCGCTGACCCAGTGCGCGGGCGCGTCGAAGTGGGTGCCGGTGTGCTCGCCGCAGCTGAAGTTGTTCCAGTACCAGCCCGGGCCGGCCTCGTCATAGTGCGAGATGCGTTCGATCTTGAAGGCGGCCACCTGGCCGAACTGCGGCGGCAGCTGCAGCGGCGGGAAGTCCTCGCTCAGGGTGTGGGTGAGGTCGATCGTGCGAACCGATCGATGGCGCATGGCGGTGGCCAGTTGGGTCAGGATGTTCATCGTTGCTTCCAGGACGGACGGGAAAAGGAAATGGGACCTCAGGGGCGGCGCCGGGCAGTGACTTCGAGTTCGACCTTGGCACCCTCGACCGCCAGTGCGCTGCACAGCGTGGTGTTGGCCGGGCGATTGCTCCCGAAGCGGCGCTTGAGCACACCGCTGACCGCGATCACATCGCCGCGGTCGGGCACGTAGACGCGCACCCGCACCACGTCGGCGAGGCCGGCGCGCGCCTGCGACAGCGCGCGCTCGATGGTGTCCAGCGCAAGCTCGCACTGCTGCTCCGCAGTGGGCGGAAACTCCCCACTGGCAAAGTCCTGGCCCAGCGTGCCGGAGACGAACACCCAGTCGCCGTCGGCCACGGCGCGCGAGTAGCCGGCCAACTCTTCCCAGCGGGAACCGCTCTGGATGAACTCGCGGGCGGCTGTCATTGGGCCTTGAACCCCGACTCGCGGATCACCTTGCCCCAGCTGCGCGTGGCATCGGCCACCCATTGCGCAACCTCCTTCGACGGCGCCGGCGTGACTTCGTTGCCCATCTTGGCCAGCCGCTCCTGCAACTCGGGTTGGGCCAGGGCCGTCTTCATCGCACTGTCGAAGGCCTCGACGAATTCGACCGGCAGGCCCTTGGGCCCGAAGAAGGCCAGCCACGGGTTCTTGTCGATGCCGCTGAAACCCAGTTCGAGGAAGGTCGGGATCTCGGGCGCGGTCTTGCTGCGTTCCTGGCCCGAACTCGCGAGGATGCGGACCTTGCCGGCGCGGTGGTATTCGATCACTTCGGTCATCGAGGCGATGCCGATCGGAATCTGGCCCGCGAGCAGGTCCTGCACCATCGGTGCGCCGCCCTTGTAGGGCACCGAGTTCATCGGCACGCCGAAGGACTTGCCGATGATGTGGCCGATGAATTGCGGGACGCTGCCGGCCGCCGGGATGCCGTAGTTGGACTCGTTGGGATGGGCCTTGAGCCAGGCGCCGAGCTCGGCCATCGTCTTGACGCCGGTGGCGGCGCTGACCGCGAGCACGTTGTAGTAGGAGGCGACGCCGGCCAGCGGCGTGAAGTCGGCGACCGGGTCGTAGCCGGCGGCGGCGATGGTCAGCGGGATGATCACCTGCGTGTGGTCGATCGACAGCATGATGGTGGAGCCGTCGGCCGGCGCCGCCTTCAGCAACTGCGCGGCGATCTGGCCGCCGGCGCCGGGCTTGTTGTCGACCACGAAGACCTGGCCGTTCATGGCCTTGCCGAGCTTGTCGATCACGGCGCGTGCCACCACGTCGGTGGCGCCACCCGGCGGGAAGCCGACCAGCACGCGGATCGGGCCGCTGTAGGCCTTGGTGCTCGCCTGGGCGCTCCAGGGCGAAGAGAGCGCGGGGGCGAGCAGCGCGGCCGTGAAGGCCTGGCCGAAATGGCGACGGTTCATGATCTCTTCCTTATCGTGGTTTCAAACAACTTGCGAATCGCTGGCTGCGGCGCCTCGTTCCAGGCGGGCCTGGATCAGGAGCACCTCGAGTTCGTGGCAGCGCACCAGGCGAAGCCATCGGGCGTCGTCCATGTCGGCAGTGCGCGAGGCATGCAGGCTGATTCGGCAGCCGTCGGTGTCAGCACCGGCCTCGACCGTCGCGTGGATGCGAGGCTGCAGCGCATCGGGCGCGCCGCCGACGTGGTAGGTCACCGTCATGCGGGCTTCGTCCATGGCGGGCCGGACCCAGCTCGGCGTGTCGTCGAACAGCGAGTGGCCGCGCACCACGCCGCCGCCGACGGCTTCGGTCCGCCAGCAGCCGAGCGCCCACCGGCCGAGCGTCAGGCCGTCGGCCAGAAAAGCCAGGGCGCGAGGCGCAGGCACCCGGCAGGCCACGGTGGCGCAGTGCGAGGGCGAAAGGAGCGGGTTGTCGATCGGCATGGCCATCAGCGCGTGAGGCGCGCCAGTTCGCGCAGCGCGCCGACCACGTCGTCGGCGTTGTTATAGAAGTGCGGAGCGATCCGGATCACGTCGTTGCGCGCCGAAACCACATAGCCCGACTGCAGCATCCGTGCCTCGACCTGTTGCGCGTTGGCGATGCGGATCGCCGTGTTCGCGCCCTTGGCCGACGGCTCCGCGGGGCTCGCGACCTCGAGGTCCAGCCGTGCCGCCTCCTCGATGGCGAGCGCCGACAACTGCTGAAGGTAGGCTTCGATCGCGGGGATTCCGATCTCGTTGAGCAGGGCCATGCTGGCGCGCGCCACGCTGGCGCACATCATCGGCGGGGTGCCGGTATTGAAGCGTGTGGCGCCGTCGGCGAAGTCGAGCCGGGCGGGGTCGAACGCGAACGGGTTCACGCGGCCGAACCAGCCGGTGACCGTGGGCACGAGTTGCCGTGCCAGCTCGGGACGCACATAGAGGAACGCGATGCCCGGGATGCCCAGCAGGTACTTCTGCGCGCCGCTGGCCAGGATGTCGATCTGTTGCGCGCGGACGTCGATCGCGATCGAGCCGGCGGACTGGTAGGCATCGACGAACTGGACCGCGCCGTGGGTGCGCGCAGCGCTGCCGGTGGCGGCGATGTCCACGATCTGGCCGTCGTAGAAGCAGGCTTGCGAGACCGACACCAGCGCCGTGCGCGCATCGATCGCTGCCATCACCCGCCCGGTGGTGTCGGTGCTGCCGGCCTCGGCCTGGACGAAGCGGGTGCTGGCGCCGCGCGGCTGCTGCGCCAGCCAGACGTGGCAGATCGATGGAAAGTCGAGCGTGGTGGTGACGATGTCGGGGCGGCCGGCGTCGAAGCGCAGCGCCGAGGCGATGGCGGACGCCGCATCCGATACGCTGCCAAGCACCGCGACGTCGTCGACGTCGGCGTGGATCATGCGTGCGAACTCGGCGCGGGCGAGGGCGACCTGGTCCATCCAGTAGCCCCAGTCGGCGCCGCGTCGAACCCAGACCTCGAGGTAGTCGTCGATCGCTTGGCGCACCGGCAGGCTCAGCGCGCTCTGCGAGCAGCTGGACAGCTGGACCGCGTTGTCCAGGATAGGAAAGAGCTTTCGGTATGTAGAGAATGGATGATTCATGAACGTGCCCGGTGCATTGACGAGGCTTTGAGGCGATGGACAAGAACAAGGAGACGGCGGCTTCCCCTTCGGCGTGGATCGAGGTGCCGCACTTCCGATGGGACAGCCTGATTGCCGACGGCGCGCCGAGGATGGGCTTCCGCAAGGGGCAGACCCTGTTCTCCCAAGGCGATGCCGTGACCCATGTCCATGTCGTGGAGCAGGGCCGTGTCCGGCTGGTGCTGCTCTCGGAGGCCGGCCACGAGAAGCACATGGCGATCGTCGGGACGCAGGGAATGGTCGGCGAATGCAGTGCCTTCCTCGACGGCCGCCACTCGGTCACGGCGGTGGCTTCGTCGGATGGGGTCACGCGCCAGGTCGAACGCGCGCAGTTGCTGCGCTGCATGGAGCGCGATCCCGGATGCCTGCGCCAGGTGCTCTGGCTGATGAACGTCAAGCTGCGCGTGCTGGCGCACCAGAACCTGCTGCTGAGCCAGGCCACGGCCGCACAGCGGGTGGTTCATCACCTGGTGCAGTTGGCCGGCACCTACGGCGAGGCGCAGCAGGACGGCGTCGCCATCCGGATTTCCTTCACCCACCAGGAGATGGCCAATATCGCCGGACTGAGCCGGGTCATGACCTCCAACGTGTTGATGCAGCTGCAGGAGCAGGGACTGATCGAGATGGTCAAGTCGCATTGCGTGATTCGCGAGATGCAGGCGCTGAGGCAGCGTGCCGTGGGTTTGTGAAAAGAGGGCTGGCAGGGACCGGGCCCCAGTGTAGGAAGGGGTGTCGGCGCCGTATGTCAACGGCTTTACAAGCCGGCGCATTTTTTTATGCCGTTGGCGGCCTTGCGGCCCGGCTTGCCGCTTCGACCGTTCGGCCCGTCGTTTCGTCCGGATGGGGCGCTGTTTCGACGCAATGCCGGGTTCCGCCCGACTGCGCCGACGCCTACAGTTTCTCCTGCCGGATGGCCGGAAGGAGAACCCGATGAGCCTGATCTCGATTCGCAAGGTCCTCGTGCTGGGTGCCGGCAAGGTGGGCGGCACGGTGGCCGACATGCTGGCCGAATACCACCGCGTTCCGGTCACGCTGGCCGACCGCGAGCCCCCGCGGCGCGAGCTCGGCGACCGGCTGGTTCGGCGCATCGTGCTCGATGTCGAGGACGACACGGCGCTGGCGGCTGCGCTGGCCGGGCATGAGCTCATCATCAACGCGTTGCCTTTCCATCTTGCCGCGGGTATTGCGGCGGTGGCGCGAGCGCGCGGCGTGCACTACCTCGACCTGACCGAGGATGTCGCGGCCACCCGCATCATCCGTGACCTGGCCGAAGGCGCTGCGACGGTGCTGATGCCGCAGTGCGGACTCGCGCCCGGCGTGATCGGCATGCTGGGCGCGCACCTCGCCGGCCGCTTCGAGGACCTGCACGACCTGCACCTGCGCGTCGGTGCGCTGTCGCGCCACGCCACCAACGGCCTGCGCTACAACTTCACCTGGAGCATCGACGGCGTCATCAACGAGTACTGCCATCCGTGCGCTGCCATCGTGCAGGGCCAGCCGGTGTCGGTGCCGGCGCTCGAGGGACACGAGACGCTGGTGCTCGGTGGCGAGACCTACGAGGCCTTCAACACTTCGGGCGGCCTCGGCACGCTGTGCGAAACGCTTGCAGGCCGCGTGCGCAACCTCGACTACAAGACCTTGCGCTATCCGGGCCACCGCGATGCCATGGCCCTGCTGCTTCACGACCTGCGGCTGATCGAGCGTCGCGACCTGCTGCGGCAGGTGCTCGAGCACGGCGTGCCGCACAGCAGGGAAGACGTGGTCATCGTGTTCGCCTCAGCAGCCGGCATGCGCGACGGACGCTTCGAGCAGGAGACGCGCATGGCCCGCATCCATGGCGGCCGGCTGCGCGGTGTGGACCGCACGGCGATCGAACTGGCGACCGCGGCCGGCGTCGTCGGGGTTTCCGAATTGCTGCACAGCGGCCGCCTTCCGCCGCGCGGTTTCGTGCGGCCCGAGCGGGTCGCGCTCGAGGACTTCCTTGCCACCCGTGTCGGCAGTTGCTATGCGGCGCTGGGCGAACCGGGTGCCGGTGCGGCATCGGCGAGCCCGCATCGCGGCGTCACCTTTGCTCATACTTGGCCGCCCCAGGCGCGACGCCGTACACGCAAGGAGCCATTGGCATGAACCTGTCGTCGCGGTCGAGCTGCAGGGCGGCCGCATCCTCACGGACGGCGAGCGGGCTCAAGCGGCGAGGCGCACCGGGATCCGGCGCCGGCCGAATCCGCTCTTGAAGGCGCCGAAGCGACCGGCGATCGGCGTGCCGCAATGCGGGCAGGTGCCGCGCTCGTCGAGCCCGCAGTCGAGCACCAGGTACCAATCGCGCCGCACCAGCGCTTCGTGGCATTGCGGGCAGAAGGTGGTGCCGCCGTCGACGTCGTGCACGTTGCCGGTGTAGACG
>NZ_JBFUIU010000166.1:0-14054 GCF_056401695.1 Variovorax sp. P4_D9 | reverse complement strand
GTTCGGAACTGTTTCCCTCCAGCACTTCCAGTTCGAGATCGACCCGTGCCTCCGCGCCCTTGTCGCGTAGCGGCGCCAGACAGGCCCAGCACTGCGCGCGGGCCGCGTCCAGCGAGGCATGCGTCTCGACCTCGGCGGACCACGCCACGGCCACCACGTGTAGCGGCGCATGGGCCTCCCGAGCGGCTTCGATCGCGCGCTCGAATGCGATTTCCGAGCTTTGGGTTCCGTCATACGCGAGGAGGATCCTCCTGAACATGGCGCGTCTCCTTTCACTTTCAGTGTGCGCGGCCGGTCAGCCATCGCTCGATGCGACCGACCCGACGATCCCCATTTCCAGCGGCACCTTGATGTAGAAGAGCTGGAGCTTCTCGCCGTCTAGGTGGGCGAGAAAGCGCTGCGCCTCCTCCTCGCTCAGCGCAAACCCGATCTCCACCGGGAGGTCGCCGGCCAACTCGAAGAAGTGTTCCTCGTGCAGTCTGCCGTGGCGGCCGTAGCCGGCGATGGCCCGAAAGGCCGTGCCGCCGTGGACGCCCAGCTTCCTGGCTTCCTGGAGGATCCAATCGTAGGCCAGGATGCCGTGGTGGCGGCGGTTCTCCTGGACGTAGAACTTGAGGTAGATGCCTTGCATGGTGGCTTCCTTCGGCTCGAATCACTGGCTGCTCCACCGGGTCTCGGCTAGGCCCTGACAAAGAGCGCGTTCGCGATCAAGATTCCGATCCCGGTGAGGATCAGCGAGCCGGCGAGATGCGCGCTGGCGGCCCCCAGGGCCCACCAGTGCTGGTGCTGGCCGATAAGCGTCACGACCTCGACCGAGAACGTGGAGAAAGTCGTCAGGCCGCCCATGAAGCCGGTGATGATCAGGAGCCGCCATTCAGGCGCGAGGCCGCCGTTGTGAGAGAAGAAGGCGCTGGCCACGCCGACCAGCAAGCCGCCGATGAGATTGGCGGCCAGGGTGCCCAGTGGAACGGTCGGAAAGATCGGGTTCAGCCAGCCTCCCAGCCACCAGCGCAGCAAGGCGCCGCAACCGGCACCGCCGAAGACCGAAAGCACTGAAAAGCCGCTCATGTCGCTCCTTGGTCAAGGGAGCCGGAGCAACCGGTGCGGCAAAGGCGCATGAACTGCGCATCGACGATGCCCACGCCGGTCCACGCGGGTCCCGGGTCGCCATCATCTGCCCGAATGCGCCGTGAAGGAAGGGGCGGGAAGGCGCCGATTGCATCGCTTCGATGCGCACCGCGCGAGTCGGATGTGCAACTATGATGCTGGCGTTGGATCCCCATCGAACTCTTTGCGATCGGCATGACAAAAAGCAGGGTGCATCCCCCTCCGTCCTCKCGGCCGCCCCGCCCCGGCTGGCTGCCCGCCGTGGACCGCGCGCGTTGCACGGGCTGTGGCTGGTGCGTCGCCGCGTGCGAACCCCACCTGCTCATCCTCGAGATCGTCCAATGGAAGAAGTTCTCGACGCTGCGCGATGCGGACCGGTGCACGGGTTGCAGCGATTGCGCCGTGACCTGCCCCTTCCATGCGATCACGATGCGAAAGAGCGGGAACTTCCCGGCGGGTTCGACAATCACCGCAGTTCAACCAGCGAACAACCCATGAACGACGAACTGGACGCACGGATTCGCTCGGGCAAGGCACTGAGCGAATCGATGGGCAATTTCCACGTGACCGGATGGGATCCCGAGCGCAAGGTCCTGAAGGCCGCATTCACGGTTCGGCGCGAGTATTGCCACACCAACGGCACGATCGCGCAGGGCGGCTTCATCACCGCTTGGCTCGATGCGGCGATGGCGCACGCAGTCATTCGCGACACCGGGCATGCGCAGACCGTCTTCAGCCTCGAGATCAAGGTCAGCTTCTACGAAAAAGTCGGTCCCGGTGAAGGCTGGGTCGAGGGACGGGTGATCCGCCGCGGCAAGCGGGTCGCGTTCCTGGAGGCCGCGCTTTACAGCCCCGGCGGCAAACTGGCGGCGGAAGCCACGTCGACCGGCATACTGGCGGCACTCTAGTGCCTGCCCATACCATCGTGAAAACCTTGCTTCTGGTCCGACATGCGAAGTCGAGTCGCGACGATCCGTCCCTGCCCGACCGACTGCGGCCCCTGGACGATCGGGGCCGCCACGACGCTCCCATGATGGGCAAGCGCCTCGGCAAGCGCGGGCTGAAGCCCGACCTGCTCGTATCGAGCCCGGCACTGCGCGCGCTGGYGACGGCGCAGCTCATCGCCGACGAGATCGGCTGCCGGCGCAAGGACATCGTCGTCGACGAGCGCCTCTACGCCAGCAGCCCCGACGCCTTGCTGGCCGTCGTTCGCGCATTGAACGACAAGCTGAACTGCGTGCTGCTCTTCGGCCACAACCCCGAGTTCACCGAGCTCGCGCACCGACTGTCGAATGAGATCACCGACATGCCCACCTGCGCCATCGCCGAGTTCCGCTTCGACGCCAAGGCCTGGTCGGAAATCGGGGAGATCGGCCCGAAGAAGGTGAAGCTGGACGTGCCCTAGCTTAGCCAGGCTAGAGCGACATCGACGGCCGTTGCGCCATCGCAAGTCGCCAGCGCTGAAGGTGCGGGTGCTGTTCTCCGGGCTTGATCTTCACCACGCGCGCGAAATCGACGGCCACCACCGCGGTGATGTCGGCGATGCTGAATCGATCCGTGGCGATGAAGTCGCGATCGGCCAGGTGGTCGTTCAGGGTCATGAAGAACTGCTGCACCCTGGCCAGGCCACGCTGCGCCAGCTCGGGGATCTGCGCATAGTCCACCGGCCCGGGCAGGGCCCGATTGGCCATCGCGGGCGCGCTGTTGCGCACCGCCTCGGCGATCGAGAGCAGCCCCTCGAACTCGATGCGCCAGTTCCAGCTCGCGATCTCGGCCTTCTCCTGCGGCGTGCTCCCTAGTAGCGGCGGCTCCGGGAAGCGGGCCTCCAGGTAGGCGGTGATTGCTGCATTGTCGGCCAGCAGCAGCCCCTCGTCGTCTCGCAGCGCGGGCACGGTGCATTGCGGGTTCACCTTCTTGTAGGCGTCGCCGAGCTGCTCGCCTTTCCTCAGGTCGACCTGGACCGTTTCATGCGCAACGTCCTTTTCGGCGAGCAGGATGCGGGCGCGGCGCGGGCTTGGCGCCGTGGCGCAGTCGTACAGGGTGATCATCGTCGGAGCCTTCTTTGTGGAGGGAATGGCGCTTCAGCTCGGCGTCGCCAGCTTGTCCTGCGTTCGGGTGTCGAAGTCGGCCGCCTCATGGCGCTCGTGGAGCTGGCTGGACGGCTGGCCCCAGGTGCGGTTGACCATGCGGCCGCGCTGCACGGCCGGCCTCCTGGCGATCTGGTCGGTCCAGCGCAGCACGTGCGTGTAGTGCTGGACCTGCAGGAACTCGCCCGCCTCGTAGAGCTGGCCCTTGGCGAGGGTGCCGTACCAGGGCCAGACCGCCATGTCGGCGATCGAATAGTCATCGCCGGCCAGATATTCGCTCTCGGCGAGGCGGCGGTCGAGCACGTCGAGCTGGCGCTTGACCTCCATCGCATAGCGATCGATGGCGTACTCGATCTTGGCCGGCGCGTAGGCGTAGAAGTGGCCGAAGCCGCCGCCGAGGAAGGGCGCGCTGCCCATCTGCCAGAACAGCCACGACAGGCACTCGGCGCGCTCGGCGACGCGGGTCGGAAGGAAGGCGCCGAACTTCTCGGCCAGGTACAGCAGGATCGCGCCGGATTCGAACACGCGCACGGGCTCGGGACCGCTGCGGTCGAGCAGGGCGGGGATCTTCGAGTTCGGATTGACCGCGACGAAGCCGCTGCCGAACTGTTCCCCTTCGTTGATCCGGAGCAGCCAGGCGTCGTACTCCGCGCCGCGATGGCCGAGTTCCAGCAGTTCTTCCAGCAGCACCGTGACCTTGACGCCATTCGGGGTCGCCAGCGAGTACAGCTGCAGCGGGTGGCGACCCAGCGGCAGGTCCTTGTCGTGGGTAGGGCCCGCGATCGGCCGATTAATGTTCGCAAAGCGGCCGCCGTTTTCCCTGTTCCAGGTCCAGACGGTGGGCGGCGTGTAGGGCGGCGAGTCGTTCATGCGGGGATCTCCAGGCGAGGTGCGGCGGCACACGGTACCCGTGTAGCCGCTTGCCTGGGGACTGTACGGGTTCGTCCTGGCCTTCGATCGGACGCGCATTGCGGGTTTGCCCTAGGAGGAAGATCCTTCCAGCACCATTGAACTAGTTATTGTTAATAACTATAATCGCCCGATGACGCTTTCCACTTTCAATCGTTCTGGTCCAGCCTCCGTGGCTTCGCGTCGCGGCGTACTGATGGCCGGATTGGCGACGCTTGCCGGCCTGGATGCCGCCGTCGCCGCAGAGCCGCCGTCCGCGGCCCTCCCGGTGACGGAGACGACTTCTTCGATTCCGATGGCGTTGCCGAAGACGGAATTCGTCTATGAGGCCATCGTCGATCTCGCACCGACCTTGCAGCTCGGCATCTCGCCCTTGGGAGACCGCCGCATGGTGCCGATCACCGGCGGGACTTTCGAGGGGCCCGGGCTGCGCGGCATCGTGCTCGCGGGGGGCGCCGACAGGCAGCTCGTGCGCCGCGATGGATCGGTCAACCTTGACGCGGTGTACGAATTGCAGACCGACGACGGCGTCATGATCTCGGTCCGCAACCGTGTGCTGTCGCGGCGGCCGAAGGATGCCCCGGCCTATGTGTTCTCGACCATCGAATTGACGGCGCCGGAAGGGCGCTACGGCTGGCTAAACGATTTCGTCTATGTCGGTACGCTCAACAGCCTGCGTCCGCAACGCGCGGCGGTCGTCATTCGGGCCTACCGCGTCGTTTGACGCCGCTTCTCAGTCCCAGACGATGCGTGTCCCGGCCTGCACCGCCCAGGCCTGGTAGGACTGCTTGCCGGTTTGCCAACCCAGGGTGCCCCAGGCCGTCCAGCCCCGCTGGAACCTGGCGTCGATGCCGGCCTTAAGTTCGAAGCGGTCCGCGGGATAGAGGTACTTGGTCGAGACGTTGTTGGTGATCACCTCGTCGCCGAGGGCGTCATGCCACCAGTTCACGGCAGCGAACGGGCGCACCACGGCGCCGCCCCAGCCGAAGGATTCGCGTTCGGCGCGCACGCCCAGCCTCGACAGCCATCCGCCACGATGGGCGCCGTCGACCTGCAGGCCATCCAACTGGGTGACGCTGTAGGTGTGGTTGTGGTCGTAGACGAACTGGCCCTGCGGGATCAACGACCAGGCGCTGTCCTGCCACCGCATGACATAGCCGCCTTCGGCCGACAGGATGCCGGCGTGCGAGTTGTAGTCGACCCGCTCCCCCAGCAGGGTGTCGACGTGGTTGGAGAACCAGGCGTACTGGCCCCAGAGGTCGCTGTACCAGCCACTGCGGGTCTGGTCGTTCTGGTACCAGGTGCCGAAGGCGCCCAGGCTGAATCCGCTGGTCTTCCCCTGCGACTGGAGGCCGTAAGCCGTGCCCAGCGAATCGCTGCGCGTGGCGCCGTAGCCGAACATGGCGCCGATATGCATGCTGTCGGCGCCGCCGAACGGCGACCAGTGGGCTAGCGTCGCCGTGCCCTGCACCACAGCCGCCTTGCTGTCGATGTCGAAGTTGCCGTTGTCGCCGTGGGTCTGATCGCCGCTGCCGCTGACGCGCAGGTCGATGGGTCCTTTCGCGGGCTGCAGGCCGGTGCCCAGGGGCTGCCAGCCCCAGCCGCCCTGGCGGTCGTCCAGGCTGTGCACGAAAAGAACGCCCGACTGGTGCTGATTGCCGAAGTAGGCGCCGGTCTCGGGCCTGGCGCCCGGAGGGATCAGCGGCACCGATGCGCAGGGAGCCAGCAGCGACTGCGGCACGCATTGGGCCCAGGCCTCGCAAGCCGCGAGGCCGACGGCGACCGCGACCGCCCAGCGACAGCCATCGGCAACGTCGCGGCGCGACCGGACCCGTCGGCCGCCTGCCTGTTGTCGAGTTTCGGAAGGCTGACGCATGGGTCGCACTCCTTCGCTCCGGGCCGAAGCCGCAGTGGTCCTTCAGGCAACTCTAGGTTCCATCATGATGGCAATCTGAACGCATGGGAAGATGCGCGAGATCGTCATTGCGGGGGCGAGCCGGCCGCAAGCCAGGCCGGCCCCTGCACGGCCAGCAGCCCGGAGCGCCCCGCCACTTCGCCCTGCACCAGCCGATGGCGCGGCAGGGTCGCGGGGTCGGTCGACGCTGCAAGTTCCCCCAGCGTGACGAGCTGGTGTCCCTGGGCCTGCCAGCCCTTCAGCAGGCGCTCGAAGACGGGCATGAGCTTCATGCCCTCGAGCTCGGCGTGCAGCGTGTAGACCTGGTCGCGCTCGCACCCGGCGGTCAGCGCGAGCACATGGGCATGGACGTTCTGCGCATCGAGATCGTCGATGCCGATCAGTTCGTCGAGCGTGGGCAGCGTGGTCGGCCACTGCGGCGGCCCGATGGGACGTCCGTCGTCGGCCACCGGGACGAAAGGCCCCGTGCCGCGCGTATCCGACGCCACTTCGATCCCGAGATCGGTCTCGGCTTGCGCCGCGGCCGCATTGAACTGCCATCCGGCGGCGCCATGCAGCCGCGGCGCAGAACCGAAGATCTGGGTGTGACGATCCACGGCCCGCCACATCTCGCGCGTGGTCCAGGCGGGGTCGCGTCGCATCAGGTGGTCCTGCCAGGCGATGTGGTCCCAGCAATGCACCCCGACCTCGAAGCCGGCATCGCGTACCGCGCGCAAGGTCGAGGCCTCGCGCCGGCCGATGTCGGGTCCCGGCAGCAGGCTGCCGTACAGCAGGGTGCGCAGCCCGTAGTGCTCGAGCACCGAGGTGCGCGCCACCTTCTGCAGGAAGCCGGGGCGGAACACCCGCAGGATGGCCCGGCCGGTGTGGTCGGGCCCGAGGCTGAACAGGAAGCTGGCCCGCGCGCCGGTGCGCTGCAGCAGCGCCAGCAGCGGGGGTACGCCTTCGCGGGTGCCGCGCAGGGTGTCGACGTCGACCTTCAGTGCGATGCGCGCCATCGCCTCAAAGGGCCAAGTCCGCGGCCGCCTCGACCTCGTCCCGGTAGTAGGCGAACAGACTGGCCAGGGCTTCCTGCATGCCGACTTGCGGGCTCCAGTTCAGGTCCTTCATGGTCGCGCGGATGTCCGGCACCCGGTGGGCCACGTCCTGGTAGCCGCGGCCGTAGTAGTCGGCCGACGAGACTTCGACCAGGCTGACCTTTTCGGCGGCCTCGCGGTACTCGGGCAGCGTACGCGCCAGTGCGAGCATCATCTCGGCCAACGCGCGGATCGAGTGGTTGTTGGCCGGGTTGCCGATGTTGTAGATCTTCGAGTCGGCCACGCCGCCTTCGTTGGCGATGATCTTGACCAACGCCGCAATGCCGTCGTCCACGTAGGTGAAGGCGCGTTGCTGGCTGCCGCCGTCGACCAGCCGGATCGGCTCGCCGCGCACGATGTGGCCCAGGAACTGGGTGATCACGCGGCTCGATCCTTCCTTCGGCGTGTGCAGGCTGTCGAGGCCGGGCCCGATCCAGTTGAACGGGCGGAACAACGTGTAGCGCAGGCCTTCCTGCAGGCCGTAGGCGTGGATCACGCGATCCATCAGCTGCTTCGCGGCGGCGTAGATCCAGCGCGGCTTGTTGATTGGCCCGTAGACCAGGTTCGACTCCTCGGGGTCGAAGGCCTCGTCGGTGCACATGCCATAGACCTCGCTGGTCGACGGGAACACCACGCGCTTGCCGTACTTGAGGCACTGCCGCACGATCGGCAGGTTGGCTTCGAAGTCGAGCTCGAAGACGCGCAGCGGCTGCTTCACGTAGGTCGCCGGGGTCGCGATCGCCACCAGGGGCAGGACGACATCGCACTTCTTCACGTGGTATTCGATCCATTCCTTGTTGATCGTGATGTCGCCTTCGAAGAAATGGAAGCGCGGGTCGCCCAGCCACGGCGTGACGCGATCCGTCTGCATGTCCATCCCGTAGACGTGCCAGTCGGTGGTTTCGAGGATGTGGCGCGTGAGGTGGTGGCCGATGAAGCCGTTGACGCCGAGGATGAGGACTTTGAGCATGGTGGGGCAATCCGTGGTGTGGGAAAGAATCAGGTGTCGGTCGGCACGCAGCGCGCGCCGAAGAGGCGTTCGAAGCCGGCCGCGTAGATCGCGCCGGCATCGCCCTGTGCGGCGAGCACTTCGAGTGCGCTGCCGTCCGCTGCCAGCAGCCAGAGAGCGCCGGCCTCACTCGCCAGGCGCAGGGCTTGGCCGGGCTCTCGCCGCGGCCGTTCGGCGAACCGGGTCCGGTCGATCCGGATGCGCCGTCCGCCGAAGTGGCAGAAGGCGCCCGGGTAGTAGGGCGGCGCGAGGGCACGCACCAGGTTGTGGATCTGCAAGGCGTTCGCCGTCGGCGGGATCAATCCGTCCTCCGGCTTCCGGCCGCCGAAGTACCGGCCCTGGGAGAGGTCCTGCGGCCGCTCGACGGCGGTCCCCGCCAGCAGCCCTGGCAGGCTTCGCGCCAGCGCGATCTCGGCCGCAACGACCACCTTGCCGAAGACTTCGTGCGCGGTGTCGTCGATCAGGATCGGCACCGCGCATTGATCGACGATGGCGCCGTTGTCGGGCTTCTCATTCATGCGATGCAGGGTGGCGCCCGTCTGCTTCGCACCCTCGATGACGGCCCAGTTCACGGGCGCCCGGCCGCGGTATTGCGGCAGCAGCGAGCCGTGCATGTTGTAGGCGCCGCGGCGCGGCAGCTGCAGCCATGGTGCCCTGAGCATCTGGCGGTAGTAGAACGAGAAGAGGAAGTCCGGGTCCGAGGCCTTCGCCTCGGCCAGCAGCTCCGGCAGATGCGGGTCGGCCGGCGTCACGCAGCGCAGGCCGTGCAATGCCGCCGCCTCGGCCACGCTGGCGAACCAGATGGCCTCGCCGGCGGCGTCGGCGTGCGTGACCACCAGCGGCACTTCAACGCCGGCGTCGAGCAGCACGCGGAGGCAGCGCACGCCGACGTCGTGGTACGCGAAGACGATGGCCTTCATGGGCGCTTGCGCTCCAGCACGGCGTTGATGACATAGCGAGGCCGCGCCCGCACCTCCTGGTAGATGCGCCCGATGTACTCGCCCAGCAGGCCGATGCCGAACAGGGCCAGCSCCATCAGCAGGAACAGCAGCGCGAACAGCGTGAAGACGCCGCCTTCCTCGGGCCCTAGCACGATCCGGCGTGCCGCCAGGATCACGAACAGCAGCGCGGACAGCATCGACACCGCGATGCCGAGCAGCGAAAAGGCCTGCAGCGGCAGCAGCGAGAAGCCGGTCACCAGGTCGAAGTTGAGGCGCACCAGGCTGTAGAAGGAGTACTTCGATTCGCCCGCATGCCGCTCCTCGTGGCCGACCACGACTTCGGCCGGATTGCGCGAGAACTGCAGCGCCAGCGCGGGGATGAAGGTGTTCATCTCGTTGCACTGGTTGATCAGCTGGACCACGTTGCGGCTGTAGGCGCGCAGCATCGAGCCATGGTCGGTCATCACGATGCCCGTGAGCCGATGGCGCAGGCGGTTCATGGCACGCGACGCCCAGCGCCGCCAGGCCGAATCCTGGCGGTCGCGCCGGATCGATCCGACGCAGTCGTGCCCGCGGTCCATCGCGTCCAGCAGCAGCCTGATGTCTTCCGGCGGGTTCTGCAGGTCGGCATCGAGGGTGACGATGCGCTCGCCCTGGCAGTGCTCGAAGCCCGCCAGGATCGCCCGGTGCTGGCCGAAGTTGCCGTTGAAGAGAATCACCCGCGTGACGTCGGGGCGGCGCTCGAACTGCGCCGCCAGCAGCGCGGCGGAGCGGTCCCGGCTGCCGTCGTTGATGAAGATCACCTCGTAGCTGAGCCCGAGCGCATCGAGCGCCGGATAGAGGCGATCGAACAGCGCCGCCAGGCCCTGCTCCTCGTTGTAGACCGGAATCACGACGCTGAGCTCGGGCCCGTCGCTGCGGACTTCGGTCTCGTCGTCGAGGCTGGAAACCGCCTTCAGTACCGTCATGGCCGGACACCCCGCAGATGGGCCGTCACCTCGGCCACGCAGTCGCAGACGCGGTCGACTTCGGCGTCCGTCATGGCGGGAAAGAGCGGCAGCGTGACCGTGCGCTCACCGATGTCCTCGGCCACCGGGAAATCGCCGCGGGCGTGGCCCATGTTCCGGAACAGCGAGAACAGGTGCATCGCGGGATAGTGCACGCCGACGCCGATGCCGCGCTCCTTCATGGCGGCCAGGAAATCGGCGCGCCCGGGGGCCAGCTCGCGTGGCAGTAGGGGTTGGAACATGTGCCAGTTGCCATTCAGCTCCGGGTCTTCGGGGGGCAGCTCGAAGCCGAGCGACCGGTCCCAGCGCTCGAAATAGCGCTGCGCCAGTCGACGCCGGCTGGCGTTGAAGGCATCGATGCTGCGCAACTGCCCGAGGCCGATCGCCGCCGCGATGTCGGTCATGTTGGCCTTGGCGCCCCAGGCCTCCACCTCCATGCCGCCGCCGGGCAGCCGCACGACCCCCTGCAGGCGCAGCCGCTCGAAGCGCAGCGCTTCGGCGTCGTTGTTCAGCACCAGGCAGCCGCCCTCGCCCGAGGTCATATTCTTGTTGGCATGGAAGCTGAAGGACACCAAGTCGCCGAAGCTGCCGATCTCGCGCCCGCCCCACTGTGCACCGAAGGACTGCGCGGCATCCTCGACAACGCGCAGTCCATGGGTTGCGGCCAGGCGATTGAGGCGTGCCCGGTCGACCGGCAGGCCGGCCAGGTCGACTGGCAGCAGCGCGCGCGTGCGCGGCGTGATGGCGGCCTCGACGCGGTCGAGGTCGATGTTGCGGGTGCGTGCGTCGGCATCGACGAACACCGGCGTGGCGCCGACCGCCAGCACCACGTTGGCCGTCGCGACCCAGCTCAGCGGCGTCGTGATGACCTCGTCGCCGGGGCCGATGTCGCACAGGCGCAGCGCCAGCTCGAGGGAGGCGGTGCCGGAGTTCACCAGGCGCACGGGCCGGCCGTCGAAGCGGCTGGACAGGGCGGCCTCGAGTGCTTGGCACTTCGGGCCGGTGGTGAGCCAGCCTGAGCGGAGCACCTCGGACACCTCGGCGATGGTCCGTTCGTCGATCGACGGACGGGTGAAGGGAAGGAATGGGGCTGCGCTCATTGGGTGCTCCCGCTGCGGGCCACCAGGACCACGCCGACCACAATGACCGCGATGCCGAGCCAGCGCTGGGCGTTGACCTGTTCGCCGAAAAGCCACCACGCGAGCGCCGCATTGACCACGTAGCCGATCGAGAGCATCGGGTAGGCGATGCTCACTTCGACCCGCGACAGGGCGACGATCCAGACCACCACGCTGATCGCGTAGCAGGCCAGGCCGCCAAGGATGCCGGGGTGCTGGGCCAGCCCGGTCGCGCTGCGCCAGAGCGCGGCACTGCCGTCGGACATGGATATCTCGCCGACGCTGCGCGCGCCGGCCTTTAGCAGCAGTTGGGCTGCAGCGTTGAGCAGCACGCCGCTCAGCACCCATGCGAAATCGATGATCTTCATTGTCTGGCCACCACCACTCGTCGTTGATCCTGATAAATGACCCGCATCGGAATCCCGCGCTGGTTCATCGCCAGGAAGCTGGGAAAGTCCATGTAGGCGGCCGCCTGCGGCAGGGCCAGCCAGCGGGTCGCGAATTCGTCCAGCGACTCGATCGAGCGGCCGGGCTCCAGCACCTGCCCCATGGCGAACTCGTCCTGGTAGTTCACCAGCGTGACGTCGCGTCGCAGGTAGAAGGGCAGTGTCTGATCATAGATCCCGACGGCGAACATGGGCGCCCCGGATTTCAGCACCGGCTCCAGTGCCGACACGAATGGCGCCGAGCTCTTGAGTTGCCCGAAGGGGTTGTGGGACGCCATCACGATCGCCATCGCGATGACGTGGCCGAGCGCCAGGCTGGCGACGGCCAGCGTGACGCCGCGGCGCCGCAGGGCCCACCAGGCGAAGGCCGCGAACGCCAGGAAGACCGCGGCGCCCCAGCGGATCCCGGCCCCGAGCTCGGTGAAGATCTCGGCCGGCGTCGAATAGGAGGCCACACGGGCCCTCTGCGTCGCAACGATCAGGGCCACGGCCCAGGCCAGGATCGGAAACAGCAGGTGGCGGCGCAGCACGCGCGGGCTGGCCTGCTGAAGGCGCAGCCCGATGAGCAGCGCCAGCGCCGGGAATATCGGCAGGATGTAGGAAGGCAGCTTGGAACCGCTGGCGCTGAAGAACAGCAGCACGAAGACCGAGTGGACGAAGAGGATGTCGGTCGGCGCGATGCGTCGTGGCGACCCGTCGTCGATGCGCCGGGGCCAGAGCCAGGGCAGGGCGCTGGTCCATGGCAGCATGCCGCCGAGCAGCAGCGGGAGGTAKTACCACCAGGCGCCCTCGCGTTGGTGCACCTTCGTTAGGTAGCGCGCGAAATGCTCATGGATGAAGAAGAACTGGGCGAAGCTCGGGTTGCGCATCGAGACCAGCACGAACCACGGCGCTGCCAGCAGCAGGAAGATCAGCAGGCCCGAGACCCAGTGCATCCGGCGCCAGGGACCGAAGTCACGGCGCCAGAGGCTGGTCAGCAGCAGGGTCGCGCCCGGAATCAGCAGCCCGACCAGCCCCTTGCTCAACACCGCGCCGGCCATCGCGGCCCATGCGAGCCAGACCCAGTTCCTGCGTTCCGTGGGCGTGGCGGCGACGGTCTCGGCGATCAGCACGGCGCACAGGGCGATCGTGAGGAACAGCGTCAGGCCGGCATCGAGGGTCAGGAAATGGGCGTTGCCGAAGACCCAGGTCATCGATGCGGCGACGGCCAGGCTGCGGATGCCGGTCTCCCTGCCCCAGAGCCGCCAGGCCGTCGCGCCGACCACCAGCACCGTGAGGAAGCCGGCGAGCCCGGGCCACAGGCGGGCGGCGAAATCGTTCAGGCCGAACAGCTGCAGGAACAGGGCGCTGACCCAGTACTGCAGCGGCGGCTTCTCGAAATAGAGCAGGCCGTTCAGGCGCGGCGTGACAAAGTCGCCACTGCGAAGCATCTCCCAGGCGAGGCTGGCATAGCGGCCCTCGTCGGGACCGATCAATGAACGGGTGGACAGGGAGCCGAACCAGACCACTGCCAGCACGGCAAGCAGCAGCACCAGCACTGCAGGAGAGAGCGGCCGCTCTGCCGCGAGCGGCGTCGCGCCGCTGTATTTGACTTGATCCATCTGATAATTCATGAACACGTTGGGATGTGCCTCGGGAGCAGCGCTCCGTTGCACGACAGGCGCCATGGCGCCCCGTTTCGATGAAGATCAGCGTGGGGGAGCCGTCTCTGGCGGACGACTTCGCCAGAGCGCCGTCAGCGGCGGGGCGCCGCTTGCGGGCGGTACCTTGAAGGCCGGTGTGCGCGACAAGGGCCAGACCCGGCGACCGGGCCACACGGTCAGGGGCGCGATCAGCAGCACCAGGCCGAGCAGGGCGGCAAGGCCGCTCAGGAAGGCCAGCGGTGAGTCGATGCTGGCGCCGGCGGGGACGAACAGCGTGACCTCGAGCGCCATCGGTGCCTTGGCGTCTTCGTCCGGTTGGAACCGGGCGGTCTCGCCGAAGGATCGGACGCTGAGCTGATGTTGCGGGACGATGCCGTCATCGTCGAAGTGCACCGAGAGGAAAGGCTGGGCGGCGCTCAGCGCCACCAGCAACGCCCACCACCACGGGCAAAGCCTAGCGAGACGTCGAAGAATGCGCTGCGTCAACATTGGTGCATGCTACGCGCTTCACCTGTCAGAAACCTGAACGAGCGGGCGCGCCGCCTGTTGGCGGGGATAGTGGGGGTGTTCAGGGAGCAGGAATCGTAACGCCCCGCATCACTTTCATGCAATCCTGCGGGACGACCGAGCGCTAGGCGCCTTCCGGCCCGCGCACCAGCCGCAGGAACAGGAAAACGATCCACGGCAGACTGAGTCCGATGGCCGCATCGCGGGTGGCCGAGTTGACGCTGATAGCCACCAGCAGCGTCAGCATCGCGACGAAGGCCAGCCGGCCGGTGAGGTCGCATCGCCGCCAGGC
>NZ_JBFUIU010000165.1:0-14082 GCF_056401695.1 Variovorax sp. P4_D9 | reverse complement strand
GCCCCGGGCCGCGGCGCGATGAACGTTGGCTACGTGGTCTCGCGTTGAGCGCGTACCATTCTGCGACGGCCGTCGGCAAGGTGGCGAGGAGTATGCGATGAGATGGGAAGGTAACGAACAATCGGACAACGTCGAGGATCGCCGCAGCGGCGGCGGCTTTGGCGGCCTGCCCATCGGCGGGCGCAGCGTCGGCATCGGCACCGTGGCGGTGGCCTTGATCGCCGGCTGGATCTTCGGCATCAACCCGCTGACGATGCTCGGAATGCTGGCCGGGGGCGGCGAGCCGGCACCGCAGGTGCAGCAGCAGGGGCCGGCCCACAAGCCGCCGCCCGGTGACCGCGAAGCGGCTTTCGTCTCGACCGTGCTGAAGAACACCGAGGTGGTCTGGAGGGATATCTTCCGCCAGAACGGCGGCAGCTATACGCCGTCGCGGCTGGTGCTGTTCCGCGGCGCGACGCCGACCGCCTGCGGCACCGGCCAGTCGGCCATGGGGCCCTTCTATTGCCCGGGCGACCAGAAGGTCTACATCGACCTGGGCTTCTTCGACACCCTCCAGAACCAGCTTGGCGCACCCGGCGTGTTCGCCAAGGCCTACGTGATCGCGCACGAGATCGGCCACCACGTGCAGGACGAACTCGGCATCACGGGCAAGGTCGACCAGATGCGCGGACGGCTCAGCCAGGCGCAGAACAATGCACTCAGCGTGCGCGTCGAACTCCAGGCCGACTGCTTGGCGGGCGTCTGGGCCCACCACTCGCAGGAGTCGAAGCAGTGGCTGGATCCGGGCGACATCGAGGCCGCCATGAACGCAGCCCAGAAGATCGGCGACGATGCCCTGCAGCGCTCCGCCGGCCGCGCCATCGTGCCCGACAGCTTCACCCATGGCACGAGCGCCCAGCGCCAGCGCTGGTTCGGTGCCGGCTACAAGTCCGGAAACATGCAGGATTGCGACACTTTCGCTTCCAAATCCCTCTAGCGAGGGGCATTTCCGCAACCTGTTACGAAGCCTCCTGAGGCTTGTCAAGCTTGTTTTTTGCGGCAGTGCGACAATAGAGGGCTTCATGACAAGCTCCTTCTCCAATCTTTCCCTGGCTGAACCCCTCGCGCGCGCCGTAGCCGAAATGGGCTACGAAACCATGACGCCGATCCAGGAACAGGCCATTCCGGTGGTTCTGTCGGGTCAGGACGTGATGGGTGCGGCGCAAACCGGCACCGGCAAGACGGCGGCTTTCTCGCTGCCGCTGCTGCAGCGCATGCTCAAGCACGAGAACAGCTCGACCTCGCCGGCCCGCCATCCGGTGCGGGCGCTGGTGCTGCTGCCTACGCGGGAACTGGCCGACCAGGTCGCGCAGCAGGTCAAGCTCTACGCCAAGTACACCAACCTGCGCAGCGCCGTGGTGTTCGGCGGCATCGACATGAAGCCCCAGACCCTCGAGCTCAAGAAGGGCGTCGAGGTGCTGGTCGCCACGCCTGGGCGGCTGCTCGACCATATCGAGGCCAAGAACGCGGTGCTGAACCAGGTCGAGTACGTGGTGCTCGACGAGGCCGACCGCATGCTCGACATCGGCTTCCTGCCCGATCTTCAGCGGATCCTGTCGTATTTGCCGAAGCAGCGTACGACGCTGTTGTTCTCGGCCACCTTCTCGCCCGAAATCAAACGGCTGGCGGGCAGCTACCTGCAGAACCCGGTGACGATCGAGGTGGCGCGGCCGAACGAGACCGCCTCCACGGTCGAGCAGCGCTTCTACAGCGTCAGCGACGACGACAAGCGCCGTGCCCTGAAGCAGATCATCCGCCAGCGCGGCCTCACCCAGGCCTTCGTCTTCGTCAACAGCAAGCTGGGCTGCGCCCGGCTGGCGCGGTCGCTCGAGCGCGAGGGCCTCAACACCACCGCGCTGCATGGCGACAAGAGCCAGGATGAGCGCCTGAAGGCGCTGGCCGCCTTCAAGGCCGGCGAGGTCGACCTGCTGGTGGCGACCGACGTCGCCGCCCGCGGCTTGGACATCAAGGACGTGCCGGCGGTGTTCAATTTCGACATCCCGTTCAACGCCGAGGACTACGTGCACCGCATCGGCCGCACCGGCCGCGCTGGCGCCTCGGGCCTGGCCGTGAGCTTCGCCAGCGGCGGCAACGACGTCCGGCTGGTGGCCGACATCGAGAAACTGATCAAGATGAAGATCGAGCTCGAGCCGGTCGAGTTCGAGGAAGACCTTCCGCGCGGCCGCATCAACGACGGCCGCCGCCATTGGCGCGAAGAGGGCGAGGCCGGCGACGCGCGCGACGTGCTCGACACCCTGGACCGTCAGCGCGAGCGCAGCGACAGCCGGCCGGTGCGCAGCACGCGTCCGCACCGGGCACCCTCGGCGCCGCGCGATCCCTTCTTCGAGCAGCCCTACGAGGCGCCGGCCGAGCGCGAGGCGGCGCCGGCCTGGGAGGCTGCCGCCAAGGCCGCCCCCTTGCGTGGCATCTCGGCCAACATCAAGTCAAAGCGCAAGGTGCCTGCGCTGTTCAAAGCTACCGAAACCAGTTGATCCGCTGAGCAGCGGGCTTCTGGGCTTGCGGGCAGCGGACCTGGATCAGCTCCCGATCCTGCAGCGTGGCGCCGATGCGCACCGCGCTGAGGCTGCGGCCCCAGATGCAGCCGGTGTCGGTCGACAGCAGGTCGGGCTGCGAGAGCCAGCCCAGCGTCGACCAGTGGCCGAAGGCCACGGTCGCGGTCGCCGACCGCCGGCCGGGCACCTCGAACCAGGGCATGAAGCCCGCCGGTGCGGTGGCCGCGCCATCCTTGCTGTCGAACTCCATCTCGCCATCGGCGGTGCAGAAGCGCATCCGAGTTAGCGCATTGACGATCACGCGCAGACGCGCACTGCCCGAGAGGGCATCACTCCATTGCACCGGCTCGTTGCCGTACATGGTCTGCAGGAAGTCGGCCAGCGACGGCCCGCGGAGCACCGATTCGAGCTCGGCCGCGACCGTCAGGGTGTCCTGGACGCTCCATTGCGGCAGCACGCCGGCATGCACCATCAGCAGATCGCCGTCGCCGACGCGCCGATGCAGCGCCAGCGGCCGGTGGCGCAGCCAGTCGAGCAGTGCGGCGCGGTCGGGGGCCTCGAGCACGGCTTGTAGCGTGTCCTTGCGGCTCGCCTTGCGTGCGCCATGGGCGACGCCCAGCAGGTGCAGGTCGTGGTTGCCGAGCAGGCTCTGGGCCGCTGCGCCATAGCGCTGCACGCGGCGCAGCACCTCGAGCGATGCCGGCCCGCGATTGACCAGGTCGCCGAGCAGCACCAGCGAGTCGCGGCTGGGAGAAAAAGCGATGTCGTCCAGCAGGCGCCGCAGGGGATCGTCGCAGCCCTGCACGTCACCGATCAAGTAAAGTGCCATGGTCCCCATTCTCTCCCGCGTTCATGGATGTTCTCCTCCTGGCCTTGCTGACCACGCTCAACGCGTTGTTCGCGATGTCCGAAATGGCCCTGTCCACGAGCCGCCGTGCCCGCCTCGCGGCGCTGGCGGAGACCGGTGATGCGGGTGCCGCCGCGGCGCTCAAGCTGATGGAGGATCCGACGCAGTTCCTGTCCAGCGTGCAGATCGGCATCACCTCGATCGGCATGCTCAGCGGCATCGTGGGCGAGGCCGCTTTCGCCGAACCGCTCGCGGGTTGGATGCGCCACATGGGCATCGGCGTCGGCACCGCCAGCGTCGCTTCGACCGCGGTGGTGGTGAGCTGCATCACCTTCTTCACGATCCTCTTCGGTGAGCTGGTGCCGAAGCGAATCGGCCAGCTCTACCCCGAACCGGTGGCCCGCTTCGTGGCCCGGCCGATGCGCGGCCTGGCCACCGGGGCCAAGCCCTTCGTGCTGCTGCTGTCGGGTGCCACGGCCACCACGTTGAAATTGCTGCGCATCGATTCGAACGCGGCTCGGGTTGTGACGGAAGAAGAGATCTCGGCCAGTCTCGAAGAAGGCGTCGATGCCGGCGTGATCGAGATGCACGAGCACCAGATGGTGCGCAACGTGTTCCACCTCGACGACCGGCGGCTGTCCTCGCTGATGATTCCCCGGGCCGACATCGAGTGGCTAGAGGCCTCCTGGACCGTGGCGGAGTGCCTGCAGAAGGTGTCCGCGGCCGGCGCGCTGAACCTGGTGCATTCCTGGTACCCGGTGTGTCGCAACTCGCTCGACGACGTGGTCGGGGTGATCAGCGTCGCGCACCTGCTGCGGCTTGGCCCAGCGCACGAGGGCCCCATCGAGCCCTCGGCCCAGCCCGCGGTCTTCGTGCCTGAGACGCTGACCGGCATGGAACTGCTCGAGCAGTTCCGCTCGCACGCCGGCCGGCTGGTCTTCGTGGTCGACGAATACGGCGTGGTGCAGGGCCTGATGACCCCGCGCGACCTGCTGGAGGCGATTACCGGTGAGCTGCAGGTGGCCACGCACGCCGAGGCCTGGGCCCGCGAACGGCCCGACGGCGTCTGGGAGCTCGACGGCCTGATGCCGGTCTCGGAGCTGCGCGCGCGCCTGGGGATCCGCGAGCTGCCCGACGAAGATCGCGGGCGCTACAACACCGTGGCCGGGCTGCTAATGTTCGTCTCGGGCCGCCTGCCCGAAGTCGGCGAGCGCATCGACTGCGCGGGCTGGTGCTTCGAGGTGGCGGCGCTCGAGGGCAAGCGGATCGATCGCGTGCTGGCCTACCCGGATGCAGGGGCTGCAGATCTGGCGCCTTGAGTCTTGCATCGCCCCAGAAATGGTCGGCGTGCCGAGCACGCCTGAATCGCCGCTCCTATACTGGCCGGCCCAGACCCGGAGACCCCCATGACACTGCCCGCCACCACCCTGCAAATTCGCTCGCTCGTCAGCAGCAGCGGCGAACTGACCTTGTCGCTGGCCGAGGAGGCGATCCCCCAGCCGGCCGCCCATGAGGTGATCGTGCGGGTCGAGGCCGCGCCGATGAATCCGTCGGACCTCGGACTGCTGTTCGGCGGCGCCGACCTGCGCACCGCCAAGGCATCGGGCACGGCGTCGAGGCCGGTCATCACCGCCGGCGTGCCTGAGGCCGCGATGAAAAGCATGGCCGGTCGCCTCGACCAGTCGATGCAGGTCGGCAACGAAGGCGCCGGCGTGGTCGTGGCGGCCGGCGCCGCGCCCGAGGCGCAGGCGCTTCTCGGCAAGACCGTGGCGGCACTCGGCGGCGCGATGTACACGCAGTACCGCTGCATCGCCGCCGCCCAGTGCATGGCGCTGCCCGAGGGCACGACGGCGGTCGAAGGCGCGTCGGCCTTCGTCAACCCGCTGACCGCACTCGGCATGGTCGAGACCCTGCGGCGCGAGGGCCACAAGGCGCTGGTGCACACCGCCGCGGCGTCCAACCTGGGCCAGATGCTGAACCAGATCTGCCTCAAGGACGGCATCGACCTCGTGAACATCGTGCGCAAGAAGGAGCAGGAGGCCATCCTGCGTGGCCTCGGCGCCAGGTACGTCTGCAACACCGAGTCGCCCACCTTCATGCAGGACCTGACCGATGCGCTGGTCGCCACCGGCGCCACCCTGGCCTTCGACGCCATCGGCGGCGGCAAGCTGGCGGGCCAGATCCTGACCTGCATGGAAGCCGCGCTCAACAAGACGGCCACCGAATACAGCCGCTACGGCTCCAGCACCCACAAGCAGGTCTACATCTACGGCGGTCTCGACCGCGGGCCGACCGAGTTCGCGCGTGGCTTCGGCATGACCTGGGGCATGGGGGGATGGCTGCTGTTCCCGTTCCTGCAGAAGATCGGGCCCGAGGGCGTGGCCAATCTCAAGGCACGCGTGGYGGCCGAGCTGAAGACCACCTTTGCGAGCCACTACACCGCGGAACTGTCGCTGGTCGAGGCRCTGAGCCTGGAACGGATCGCGGTCTATTCCCGCCACGCGACCGGCGAGAAGGCCCTGCTGAACCCCAACAAATGAATCGGCGGCCGCAGGCGCCGATCCATTTCAACCTAGGGCCAGGCGGTTGCCGCTGCGGGCGGTCTTGCGGATCCCGTCCGGGCCGTAGATCAGCAGCACGCTCGATTGCAGGAAGTGCAACGCGCGCTGCGTGAAATCGAGGTGCGTGTGGACCATCGAGCCATTGTGCAGGTTTCGTGCCTTGGCCTCTTCGGCCAGTTCAAGCAGGGCCGTCCAGGCCTGGCTCGTCGCCTCGCCGGCGGCGGCCGCCGCGGCTTCGGCGCCGACCTGGCCGGGCTCGAATCCCAGTGCCACCTGCGCCGTCTCGCGCTGGCGGTCGAGCGTTGCCATGCGGTCCAGCAGAGCGACCTTCTGGTCGGTGATCGCCCCCAGTTCGCCGAAGCGGGCGTCCCTCATGGCCTGTTCTTCCTGGTCGAGAACGGAGAGGAACTCCTCGATGCAGGTCTTCTCCGCGTGCAGGTAGAGCAGCATGGTGTTCATGGCTTCGGTTCCGGATCGAGCAGGTCGCGCACGCTGGCCAGAAGGCCGCTGGCGATGCGCTCGGGGTGGACCTGATAGCGACCGGCGCGGATGTCCTCGCGGATCGCCGCGACGCGGGCAGCGTCGAAGTCGCTGCCGCCGGGCGCGCTGGGCATGGTTCGGACTTGTCCCATGGCTTGCACTCCGTCCGTGGCGGGCGCCGCAGCGCCATCGACGCCGCTGGTCGCGGCAGCTCCCGCCTTGGTCGGACGGCTGAGGGGCGTGGCCGAGGGGCCGGATGGATCGATTTTCARGATGGTTCCTCAAAGGGCTGACCCGTATATCGGCGGACGCAGCAAGAACTTTAGGCGGAAGTGTGTCGAATTATTGGGCGAGTTGGATCTGGCCGCTTCCGGTCGCCACGCCGGTGAGCAGGCGGCCGTCGCGGGTCTTGGCCTGCACGCTGGCGCCGGCCTCGGCGCGGGTCATGGCCTTGCCTTCGGTGCTGATCGTGAATCCGGCCCCCTGGGCGACCAGCTGCACGGTCTGGCCCTGCTGGATCACGACCACGCCGCGCATCGTTTCCTTGCGCAGCGGGGCGCCGGCGGCGATCCGGTTGGTGGCCACCACGCCCTGCAGCGCCGAGGCCTCGGTGACCACCGAGCGCGGCAGGTCGCCGAGATCGCCGCTGCGCTCGGTCACATCGGCGGCGCCCAGGGTCTGTCCGGCCTCGATCGCACGCGCGGCGACGAAATAGCGGCCTTCGACCGCGACCTGGGCCGGTACGAAACGGGTCCAGGGCTTGTCGCCCCGGCAGCGCAGGCCGATCGAGATGCGGCCCCGGGGTGCGGTGCCATGCGGCAGGAAGGCCTCGAAGTCACCGCAGGGCGGCAACGTGCCGGCGGCCTGGGTGCTGAAGCTGACCTTGCCGGGCAGTCCAGCGGTCTGCTTCTGCAGCAGGTCCTCGATCGCCGTCCGTGCGCCCTCGGGCAGCGACGCCGCCGCGGTGGGGGAGGCGCCCGCCACGGCCATCAGGGCGGGCAGCGCGATGTGCAGGAAGCGGGTCCGGGAGGGACGGTGTTGCATAAGGAGTGCCTCGGGAAGCGCGGGTGGGATACAGGAGGGAAGCGCACCGGCGCCGGGTCATTCTAGGAACGGACCGGTCGAGGCGAAGTGGCGAAGTGCTGGCGAAATGCCCCTTTGTTCCGCCCATTGCAAACGCGATGGATCCATAGACTCGCTTTCCATCTGTCGCCATGCCGTCTTGTGCGGACGCGACGCCAACCGATGGAACCCCATGATCGACAAGCTCGATGCGGCACTTGCCTTCAACCGCGAAGCCCTCAACCTCCGGGCCCAGCGCCAGGAAGTCCTGGCCGCCAACATCGCCCACGCCGACACGCCGAACTACAAGGCGCGTGATTTCGATTTCGCCAGCCGGCTGACCCAGGCGATGGAGCAGGGCCGGCAGTCGCAGTCCTTCGCGCTCGCCACGACCTCCTCGCGCCACCTGGCCGGCGAGTCGAAGTCGATGCCCGACCAGGACCTGCTCTATCGGGTGCCGAGCCAGTCGAGCATCGACGGCAACACGGTCGAGATGGACGCCGAGCGCATCAACTTCGCCGACAACGCGCTGCGCTATGAGTCGAACCTGACGGTGATCAACGCCAAGATCAAGTCGCTGCTGTCGGCCGTGCAGCAGTAAGCGGCAGCAACAAGAAAGAACGCCATGCCGCTTCCCAGTGCTTCCATGAACATCTTCAACGTGGCGGGATCCGCCATGGCCGCGCAGTCCCAGCGCATGAACGTGACCGCGAGCAATCTCGCCAATGCCGAAAGCGCGGCCGGCCCCGATGGCCAGCCCTACCGCGCCAGGCAGGTGATGTTCGAGGTCGCGGGCACGGGTGGGCAGGACATCGGCGGCGTCAGCGTCGCCGGCGTGATCGAGGACTCCGCGCCCGCCAAGCTGGTCTTCGACCCCAAGAATCCGCACGCCAATGCCGACGGCTATGTCGCGATGCCCAACGTCAACGTGGTCGAGGAGATGACCAACATGATCTCGGCCTCGCGCAGCTACCAGGCCAATGTCGAGGTCCTCAACACCGCCAAGACGCTGATGATCAAGACATTGACTATCGGCCAGTAACAACACCCGAGAAAGCATCCATGGCGATCACCGACACCTCTTCGATTTCCGGCGCCAACGCGGCCAGCGCAGCGGCCAGCACCGCCGGCGTCGCCAATGGCGACAGCGAGCAGCGCTTCCTGAAGCTGCTGGTGACGCAGCTCAACAACCAGGACCCGCTCAATCCGATGGAGAACGCCGAGCTGACCTCTCAGCTGGCGCAGATGAGCACGGTGAGCGGCATCGAGAAGCTCAACAGCACGCTGTCGGGCCTGGTGAGCCAGACCGGCTCCAACCAGGTGCTGCAGGCGGCCTCGCTGATTGGCTACAACGTGCTGTCGCCCGGCAACACGCTGGCCACCAAGGATCCGGAGGCGGGCATGGACCCTGCGGCGCAGGCCTTCGCGGTGCAGTTGCCGGGCACGGCCGCCGACGTCGAGATCAAGATCGTTGATGCGTCGGGCAAGACCGTGCGCACGATCGAGGCCGGCGCCATGACCGAAGGCGTGAACGCCGTCACCTGGGACGGCAAGGACGACGCCGGCAACGTGGTGCCGGCGGGCAGCTACAAGTTCACCGTGGCCGCGAGCAACGGCGGCACCGCCGTGGAAGCCACGGCACTGACCTTCGCGCAGGTCGCGGCAGTCAAGCAGGGCACCGGCGGCGTCACCCTCGAATTGGCTTCGGGCCAGAGCATCGCGCTGTCCGACGTGCGGATGTTCCTCTGAGGAGCGTCGCGCGCTTTCATCCGGCGGCGGCCTCCCGGCTGCAGTCCTTCTCTTCAATGCTTCGAACCAAGGATTCATCATGAGCTTTTCCCAGGGCGTCAGTGGGCTCGGCGTGGCCGCCGCGAACCTCGATGTGATCGGCAACAACATCGCCAACTCCGGCACCATCGGCTTCAAGTCGGCGGCCGCGACCTTCCAGGACATCTATGCGGGTTCGCGGATCGGGCTCGGCGCCTCGGTGTCCGGCGTGGTGCAGAACTTCACGCAGGGCGTGACGCAGACCAGCAGCCGTCCACTCGACGTCGCGATCCTCAGCGGCGACGGCTTCTTCCGCATGACCAGCACTAGCGGCGAAGTCATGTACACGCGCAACGGCCAGTTCACCAAGGACAAGGACGGCTTCATCGTCAATTCCGGCGGCCTGCGCCTGACCGGCTACGGCGTCAATGCCAGCGGCGGCATCAACGGCGGCACGCCGTCGGCGATCCAGATCCCGACCCAGGCCATGACGCCGAACGCAACCACCAGCGTCGACGCCGAGTTCAATCTCGATGCGCGCAACACGGTGCCGACCAAGACGCCGTTCGACGCCACCGATTCGGCCACCTTCAACTATTCCAACGCCGCCGGCCCGATCTACGACTCGCTCGGCAATGCGCATGACCTGTCGGTCTACTTCGTGAAGACCGGCGCCAATGCCTGGAGCGTCTACGGCACGGCCGACGGCGCGCCGATCGGCGCGGTCCCGTTGGYCAACATGACCTTCGACACCAACGGCAACCTCACGGCGCCCGCGGGCGGCGCGATCACGCTGCCGGCGCTGAACTTCGCCAACGGCTCGTCGCCGGTCAACATCAATGTCGACCTCAGCGGCACGACGCAGTTCGGCACCGCCAACGGCATGAGCAAGCTGAGCCAGGACGGCTACACCTCGGGCGTGCTGACCTCGTTCTCGATCAATCCCGACGGCACCATCACCGGCAAGTTCTCCAACGAGCAGTCGAAGCTGATGGGCCAGGTCGTGCTGTCCTCCTTCGCGAACCCGAACGGGCTCGAGCCGAAGGGCGACAACATGTACGCCGAGACACAGGGCTCGGGCTCGGCCCTGACCAGCACGCCGGGCGAAGGCACCAAGCAGGGCTCGCTGGCCGCGGGCGCGCTCGAAGCCTCCAACGTCGACCTGACCGCGGAGCTGGTCAACCTGATCGTCGCGCAGCGCAACTACCAGGCCAATGCGCAGACCGTCAAGACCCAGGACCAGGTCATGCAGACGCTGATGAACATCCGCTGAAGCGGGGTTCCCGACCGTCGCAGTCCCTCAACAGCAGGAGCACACAGTGGATCGAATGGTGTATGTCGCCATGAGCGGCGCCAAGCAGGCCATGGAGCAGCAGGGCTCGGTCGCCAACAACATGGCGAACGTCTCGACCCCGGGCTTCCGGGCGCAGATCAACAGCTTTCGCGCCGTGCCGGTGGTCGGCGACGAGGCGCCGACGCGCGCCTTCGTCGCCGCGACCACGCCGGGCGCCGACTTCCGCCACGGTCCGCTGACCGAGACCGGCCGCGACCTCGACGTCGCGGTGCGTGGCGAAGGCTGGCTGGTGGTGCAGGTACCGGGCGGCGGCGAGGCCTACACCCGGGTCGGCAACCTGCAGGTCGGTGCCGATGGGCAGGTGATGACGATGGGCGCACGGCCCGTGATGGGAGACGGCGGGCCGCTGGTGATCCCGCCCGGCTCGACCGTGACGATCGCCTCCGACGGCACGATCACGGCCCGCGGCGCCGGTGACCCCGCCACGGGCGTGCCCGAGGTCGGCCGCATGAAGCTGGTCAACCCGAGCAACGCCGACCTGGTGCGCGGCGACGACGGCTTGTTCCGCATGCGCGATGGGCTGCCGCCGGCCCAGGCCGACGACAGCGTCGTCGTCGCCGCGGGCATGGTCGAGGGCAGCAACGTCAATCCGGTCGAGGCCATGGTGGCCATGATCGCCAACGGCCGCAGCTTCGAGATGCAGATGAAGTCGATCCAGACCGCCGACACCAATGCGCAGTCGGCCAACAAGCTGCTGGCCTACGGCTGAGCCGCAAACCCCCTCGCAGGAGTAGTTCAATGATTCGTTCCCTCTACGTGGCCAAGACCGGCCTCGAAGCCCAGCAGACGCAGCTCGACGTCGTGTCCAACAACCTGGCCAACGTCGGCACAACCGGCTTCAAGCGCAGCCGCGCGGTGTTCGAGGACCTGATGTACCAGAACCTGCGCCAGGTCGGCGGCCAGACCTCCGACCAGACGCGCCTGCCTTCCGGCCTGCAGGTCGGCACCGGCGTCCACGTGGTCGCGACCGAACGCATCCATGCGCAGGGCAACATGACCAAGACCGACAACCCGAAGGACGTCGCGATCAACGGCTCGGGCTTCTTCCAGGTGCTGATGCCCGACGGCACCACCTCCTACACCCGCGACGGCTCGTTCCAGACCGACCGCGACGGCCAGCTGGTGACCGCCAGCGGCTTCACGATCCAGCCGGCGATCACGATCCCGCAGAACGCGACCAGCATGACCGTCGGCCGCGACGGCATCGTCACGGTCACCCAGGCCGGCAGCACGGCCACGGTGCAGGTCGGTCAATTGCAATTGGCCACCTTCCTGAATCCGGCCGGCCTCGAGAGCAAGGGCGAGAACCTCTACAACGAAACCGATTCGTCCGGTGCGCCGAATCTCGTGAACCCGGGCCTCGACGGCGCCGGCATCCTGAGCCAGGGCTACACCGAGGCGTCGAACGTCAACGTGGTCGAGGAACTGGTCAACATGATCGCGACGCAGCGCGCCTACGAGATCAACAGCAAGGCGGTCCAGAGTTCCGACCAGATGCTGCAAAGGCTGGCACAGTTGTGATCGGTCACACGCGTCTTCTTCTGGCCGGGTTCGGCGTCGTGCTGGCCACGGGCTGCGCGCAGATCCCGCGCGACCCGCTGGTGCACCAGCCGATGACGGCGCGTGCCGAGCTGCAGCCGATCTCGCCGGTGCGTGCAGCCAGCGGCTCGATCTTCCAGGAGACCAATCGCAGCGTCGCGCTGTTCGAGGACCGCCGGCCGCGCAATGTCGGCGACATCCTGACCATCGTCATCAGCGAGAAGCTCAACGCGACCAAGAACTCGGGTGCCAACGCAAGCCGCGACGGCAGCGCCAGCATCGCCTTCGCCGCCATCCCGAAGTTTCTCAGTGGCCTGCTGACCGGCCAGGACGCCAAGATGAACGGCACCAACGCGCTGACCGCCAAGGGCGGTGCCAACGCGGCCAACACCTTCACGGGCGTGATCACGGTCACGGTGGTGGACGTGCTCGGCAACGGCAACCTGCTGGTCAGCGGCGAGAAGCAGATGGGCATCAACCAGGGCACCGAGTTCATCCGATTCTCGGGCGTGGTGAACCCGCGCACCGTGACCGGCAACAACACCGTGCTGTCGACCCAGGTGGCCGATGCGCGCATCGAATACACGGCCAAGGGCTACATCGACGAGGCCCAGACGATGGGCTGGATGCAAAGAATTTTCCTGAACGTGATGCCGTTCTGACCATGACCCACCTATCCGAACTCCTCTCCGCGCGCATGCGGCATGCCGGCCTGGTCCTCCTGGCCCTGTGCACGTTCGCGGCCTGCCTGCCGGCCAAGGCCGAGCGCCTGAAGGAACTCGCCAGCATCCAGGGCATGCGCGACAACCCGCTGATCGGCTATGGCCTGATGGTGGGCCTGGACGGCACCGGCGACCAGACCATGCAGACACCGTTCACGACGCAGAGCCTGAACAACATGCTGCAGCAGCTCGGCATCACGATCCCGCAGGGCGTGAACATGCAGCTCAAGAACGTCGCGGCCGTGATGGTCACGGCCCAGCTGCCGTCGTTCGCGCGGCCGGGGCAGAGCATCGATGTCACCGTGTCGTCGATGGGCAACGCCAAGAGTCTGCGCGGCGGCACGCTGCTGATGACGCCGCTCAAGGGGGTCGACGGCGCGGTATATGCGATCGCGCAGGGCAACATGGTGGTCGGCGGCGTCGGTGCCTCGGCCAATGGCAGCAAGGTGCAAATCAACCAGCTCAGCGCGGGCCGCATTCCGGGCGGCGCCACGGTCGAGCGCGTGGTCGAGTCCTCGGTCGGCGGCGACGGCGCCTTCACGCTCGAACTCATGCGCTCGGACTTCGGAACCGCCCAGCGGGCGGTCGAGGCGATCAACCGGCAGTTCGGCGGCGGCATCGCCGAAGCGGTCGATGCCCGCGTGATCCGGGTGCGCGCCCCCGAGTCGCCGCAGGCCCGGGTCGGCTTCCTGGCCCTGCTCGAAGGCCTGGAAGTCACGCCGACGCAGGCGGTGGCGAAGGTCGTGATCAATGCGCGTACCGGTTCGGTGGTGATGAACCAGGCGGTCCGCGTGAACGACTGCGCGGTGGCGCACGGCAGCCTGTCGGTGGTCATCAACACCGAGCCGCTGGTGAGCCAGCCCGGCCCGTTCTCGAACGGCCGGACGGTGACCTCGGCGACCTCTGAGATCTCGATCAACCAGCCTGGCGGCGCACTGCAGATGATCCGTGGTGGCGCCTCGCTGGCCGACGTGGTCAAGGGCCTCAACACCCTGGGCGCCAATCCGCAGGACCTGGTGTCGATCCTGCAAGCCATGAAGTCGGCCGGCGCACTGCGCGCCGAGCTCGAGATCATCTGAGCTCGGGCATGGCGATTTCCGCAGCCAACACAGGGGCCGGGGGCGACGCGGCCAGCCGGGCCGGTGCGCTCGATCAGCGCTTCGCCCTCGACGTCCAGGGCGTCGATGCATTGCGGCGC
>NZ_JBFUIU010000164.1:0-14112 GCF_056401695.1 Variovorax sp. P4_D9 | reverse complement strand
GACCTGGCCGGCGTTGTCGCCGTCGGTCTTGCCCGCGCCCGACAGCAGCTTGGCGCCCTTGGCCTTGGCCTCGGCGGTGGCGCCTTCCTTCATCTTGACGAAGAAGGGGTTGGTCTCGGTCTTGGTGATCAGGCCGATCACGGGCTCGGCGGCCTGGGCCGGGAGGTGGGCGGCCAGCACAGCAGAGGCCAGGGCGGCGGCGAGGGTGAGCTTGAACATCGGGTTGTCTCCGGGGATTGCAGGCGGACCGCCTGCGGGGCTTGAAAAAAAACCTGGGGCCCTTCGAGGGGCTTTGCGTCGGGGGGCGATGCAACTATAGTTGGGTTCGAGTTATTAAATCAAGTTGATTTATTTAGTAGAAACCCGAAGGAGACATCAATATGTTCGTGGTCTGCGGTGAAGCTCTGATGGACGTCTACATGGGCGAGTCCACGCCCACCGGCATGCGGCTCGATGCACGCATCGGCGGCTCGCCCCTAAATGTGGCGCAGGGCCTGGCCCGACTGGCCCGGCCGGCGGCCTTCCTCTCCACGCTGTCGACCGACGCCATGGGCGAGCGCTTGCTGGCGTCGCTGGTGGCCGAGGGTGTCGACACCTCCCTCGTCTTGCGCTGCGACGCTCCGAGCACGCTCAGCGTCGTCAGCATCGACGCCACCGGCGTGCCTCGCTACGACTTTCACGGCGACGGCTCGGCCGACCGGCAGCTCACGCCCCGCATGCTCCCCGCGCTGCCGGCGGAAGCGCGCGTGCTGCAGTTCGGCTCCTACGCGCTCGTGGTGGAGCCGGTCGGCAGCACGCTGCGCGCGCTCGCGGCAGCCGCGCGTGCCCGATGCCTGATCGCCTACGACCCCAACGTCCGGCTCAATGTCGAACCGGACATTGCCCGCTGGCGCGAACTGGTCGAGGACATGGTCGCGCTGGCGCACCTGGTCAAGGTGAGCGAGGAAGACCTCGCCCTGCTTTACCCGGGCGAATCACCCGAGCAGGTGGCGTCGCGATGGCTGATGCGGGGCGCGGCACTGGTGGTGGTCACGCGCGGGGGCGCGGGCTCCAGCGCGTGGACAGCCAGGGTCCGGGCCGAGGCGCCGTCCTGGCCCGTGAAAGTGGTCGACACGGTCGGCGCCGGCGACACCTTCCAGGCCGCGCTGTTGACCTGGCTGGATGAACACGATGCACTCGCGCCCGCGGCGCTGGCGGCGCTAGACCACAGGCAACTGGAGGCGCTGCTGCGCTTCGCGGCGCAGGCCGCGGCGATCACCTGCTCCCGCCGCGGTGCCRACATGCCCAGGCGTTCCGAGCTGCCCTGAGCCTGCCCGAGCGCGAACTTGGCGCCGACTGTCTTCGAAGACATACTGCGTCACCCGCCCTCGACCTCCCCTCGCCCGCTGCTTTCCTTGGCCGACGATCCGTCGAGATGGAATTCCGCAAGGAGGTTTCATTGACCGATCCTGTCAGGAACATCACCTTCGTCATCCCCAACCGGTTGCTGAAAGGGGATTCGGGCATGGCGGCCGACCGGGCCGCTGCGACCACGGCCCGCGGCGCCGTTGCGGTCGCGGCCACCCGGACGCTCGCGGCGGGCACCGCTGCGGCGACGCGCGGCGAGGATGACATGGCCAGCGTGGTCGCCCGCGACGGCGAGGATGTGGTCGAGTTGACCATCGCCAATGGGCCGACGCTGGTGCTGAGCCCGCAGAGCGCCGCCGACCTGCTGCGCTCGCAGGCCCCCGCCGGTACACGCGGCGCGGTCGCGATCACGGATGCCGGCGCGCTGGTCGTCACGCCGCAACTAGGCTGGCCCGGCCTGGAGGCGGCCGCCAGCCGCGGCGCGACACGCGGCTGGATGGGCGAGGTGGCGCTCTCCGCCTTCAAGGTCCTGACCGGCTTCGGCAAGGACGACGCGGCGACGCTCGCCGCCTCGCTGATCACAAAGAAGGTCGACGGCGCCGTCGTCGAAGGCGTCTACCGCCTGCCGACCGATTGGCAACCCGAACCCTTCATGAAGGGCGCGATCCGCGCCGCTCCGGTGCCGCCGGCCGAGGACGGCGGCCCTCTGCTGGTCCTGGTGCACGGCACCTTCGTCGATACCTTGAGCACCTTCGGCAAGCTGTGGCTGCTGCACCCGGAGAAGGTGCGCGCGCTGTTCAGCCAATACGGCAACCGCGTCTATGCGCTCGATCACCCGACCCTCGGCAAGAGCCCGATCGGCAATGCGCTGGCCCTGGTGCGCGCGCTGCCCGCGGGCGCCCGCCTGCACCTGCTCACGCATTCGCGCGGCGGGCTGGTGGCCGAGGTGCTGGCGCGCGCCTGCAGCGGCGCCGCGCTCGGCGAAGCGGAACTCTCGCTGTTCGCAGCCGCCGCCTACGACGACGAGCGGGCGGATCTGCAGGCGCTGGTGGCCGAAGCGCAGCTGAAGGGCTTGCGCATCGAGCGCATGGTGCGCGTCGCCTGCCCGGCGCGCGGAACCACGCTGGCATCGGCCCGGCTCGATGCCTACCTCTCGATACTCCAGTGGGGGCTCAAGCTCGCGGGCGTGCCGGTGGCGCCGGAGCTGGTCGATTTTCTGCACGAGGTCGCGCGGCGCCGCGCCGACCCGACGCAGCTTCCCGGCCTCGAGGCGATGATGCCCGAGAGCCCGATCGTCAAGTGGCTCGACATGGGCAACGTCCAGATCCCCGKCGACCTGCGCGTCGTGGCCGGCGACATGCAGGGCGACTCGATCGGCTCCTGGGTCAAGACCTTGATGGCCGACGCGTTCTACTGGGCCGACAACGACCTGGTGGTGCAGACCGGCTCGATGTATGGCGGCGTGCCGCGGGCCGCCGCGGGCAGCGCCAGCTTCCTGCTCGACCGCGGCGCCAAGGTCAGCCACTTCAACTATTTCAGCAACGCCAGCACCGTCGATGCCATCGTCGGCGCGCTGCTGGAGAACGCGCCGCAGGGGTTCGCCGCCATCGGGCCGTTGTCGTGGCGCGGCGAGAGCTCCGACGGTTCCCGGGCCGCCTTGCAAGGCCTGCTCGCGCGCGGCGCTCGCTCGCCGGCCGAGGAGCTGGCAGCCGCGGCGCGCCCGGCGGTCTTCGTCCTGCCCGGCATCCTCGGCTCGAACCTTAAGGTCGGCGCCACGCGGGTCTGGTTGGGCATCGCCTTCCTGAACGGGCTCCTGCAGCTCAAGTGGGACCCGGCGACCGCCGACGACATCCAGCCCGACGGTCCGATCAAGGGCACCTACGAAGGTCTCATCGATCGCCTGGCCGAGACCCACACCGTGATCCCCTTCGCCTTCGACTGGCGGCGGCCGATCGAGGACGAGGCGCGGCGCCTGGCCGCAGCCGTCGACGCGGAGCTCGACGCGCGCGCGGCCAGCGGCCAGCCGGTGCGGCTGCTCGCCCATTCGATGGGCGGCCTGGTTGCCCGCACGATGCAGATCGTGTCGCCGCAGACCTGGAGCCGACTGATGGCGCATGCCGACGCCCGCGTGCTAATGCTCGGCGTACCCAACGCGGGGTCCTGGGCGCCGATGCAGATTCTCTCGGGCGACGACAATTTCGGCAACGCGCTGGTGGCCTTCGGATCGTTGCTGCACAACGGCGAGGCGCGCAGGATCATGGCAGGCATGCCGGGCCTGTTGCAGATGCAGGCCGGCCTGCTCGATCCGGCCTACGGCCTGGGCGACGCAACAAAATGGGACGCGCTGGTCAAGGCCGACAGGGACGCATTGGCCACGCGCAGCGTCTGGCATCGGCTCGACACGCAGAAGGCCGTCTACGACTGGAGCGCGCCGCCGCAGCAGGTCCTCGATACCGCGACCCGCCTGCGCCGCCAGCTCGACGAGCAGGCCGCCGCGCTGGGTGACGCCAAGGCGAAGATCCTGCTGGTCGTGGGGCGGGGGCCGTTCACACCCACGGGATGCGTGATCGACAGCAACGTCGGCCTCGAGTACCTGGGCTCGTCCGATGCGGGCGACGGCCGCGTCACCTACGAGAGCGCGATGCAGTTGGGCGTGCGGACCTGGAAGCTCGATGCCGAACACGGCAGCCTGCCCGCCGTGCAGCAGGCCTGGGCCGCCTATGTCGATCTCTTGACATCCGGCACGACCACGCTGCTCGATGCCTTCGCCCAAGCCAACCGCGGCGCATCCGCCGGCGCGGTCCCGCTGGCCGCGGTGGTGCGCAGCCGGCCGTCGCGCGGCCTGTTCAACTCGGCGCCCCCGTCCACCGATGCCGACGTCTTCGATTTCTCGTCGAGCGCAAAGCTGCGCTTGCCCACGACGGCGGCACTCGAGGTGCAGGTGCTCAACGCGGACATCCGCTTCGTCCAGCCCGCGCTGCTGGTGGGGCACTACAGCGCCATGCGGCTGTCGGGTGCCGAAGCCGTCGTCGATCGGCTGGTCGCCAAGGGCATGAGCCGCGGCCTCGATGCCGGCCTGTATCCGGACGCGATCGGCTCGCACCAGATCTTCGGCAATTGGCGCGGCGATCCCGAGAACCCGAAGCGCATGGCCAGCCCGGTTGCGGCCATCGTCTGCGGCCTGGGCCCCGAGGGCAAGCTGCGTGCGGTCGATCTGGTGTTCACGGTGCGCCAGGCGATGCTCGCCTATGCCCAACGGCTGTCGGAAACGGAGGGTGGTGCCCCCGCCGACTTCGAACTGGCCGCGACCCTGATCGGCAGCGGCGGCTCGGGCATCAGCACCGGCGCCGCGGCGATCGCCGTGGCGCAAGCCGCGGTCGAGGCCAAGCAGCGGCTGGCAAAGAGCGGCTGGCCGCAACTCAGCCGGCTCGTCATCGTGGAGTTGTACCTGGACCGTGCCGGCGATGCGTGGCGCGCGCTTCACGTGCAGCAGACGGCGGCGCCCGGTCGGTTGAAGGTCGTCGGCCACGTCGAATCGGGCGCCGGCGCCATGACGCGGATGGTCGATTCGGGCTACCGCGGCACCAGCTACGACCTGATCAGCGCGCTTCGTGCCCCCAACAGCAGTGCCGCCAATCCGGTGATTGCCTACACCCTCGATACCCAACGCGCGCGGACCGAGGTTCGCGCGCAGCATGCGCAGGGCAACCTGCTGCGCGACATGGTGGCAAGTGCTTCGAACGACGGCAACCCCGACCCATCGATCGGCCGCACCCTGTTCAACCTGCTGGTGCCGATCGAGATGGAACCTTTCCTCGGCGGTACCAGCGAGATGGTGATCGAGCTGGAGCCCAACACGGCCGGCATCCCCTGGGAGCTGCTCAACTCGAACCCCGACCCGAGCTCCGACGACCAGCGGCCGTGGGCGATCCGCAGCAAGCTGATCCGCAAGCTGCGGCTGGAGGACTTCCGCGCCAAGCCGCGCGATGCCACCCCAGAGGCCGCCATCCTGGTCATCGGTGAACCGGAATGCGACCCCCAGCGCTATCCGCGCCTGGAGGGCGCCCGCCGCGAGGCCGTGGCGGTGGCCAACCGCCTGCAGTCCGTTCGCGCGGCCGGCGCCGTGGTGTCGCTGGTCGAGCAGCCGAACGCGCAGACCATCCTGAACGCGCTGTTCAAGCAGCCCTATCGCGCGGTGCACATCGCGGGGCACGGCGCCTTCGGGCCGAACGGCGGCGTCGTGCTGTCCGGCAGCAACACCTTCCTGGGCGCGAACGAGATCCAGGCGATGCGCGTGGTGCCGGAACTCGTGTTCCTCAACTGCTGCCACCTCGCGGGTCGCGAGGCCTCGAGCGTACTCAAGCCCGATGCGGGTCCGAAGTCGTACGACCGCGCACAGTTTGCCGCCAACACCGCGGAGGCCCTGATCCGCATCGGCGTGCGATGCGTGGTCGCCGCCGGCTGGGCCGTCGATGACGCCGCGGCGGAGACCTTCGCGACCACCTTCTACGAGTCGCTGCTGGGCGGCGCACGCTTCAGCGAAGCCGTCGCCGCCGCCCGGGCGGCCGCCTGGAACGCCGACAGCGCGGGCAACACCTGGGCCGCGTACCAATGCTATGGCGACCCGGACTGGACCTGGCGCAGCGAGACCGCGGACGCCAAGGGTCCGCGCCGCTCGCCGGCCGACGAACTGGCCGGCGTGGCTTCGAGGGTGTCGCTCGAACTCGCGCTCGAGAAGATCGCGGTCGATGGCGAATACCGGGACGAGGACAAGGTCGGTCTCGGCGACAAGCTGGTCTACCTGGAAAAGGTCTTCGGTCCCCTGTGGGGCGGATTGGGCATCGTGGCCGAGGCCTTCGGCAAGGCCAACGCGAGCCTCGGCAGGCGCGCGCAGGCCGTCGCGTGGTATCGCAAGGCCGTCGACGCCGAGGACGGCACGGCTTCGCTGAGAGCTGCCGAGCAGCTGGGCAATCAACTGACGCGCCTGGGCGAGTCGACCGGCGACATTGCAAGCATCGAAGCCGGCATCGCTCTGCTCCAGAGCCTGGTCGCGATCAGGCCGACCTATGAACGCGAGAACCTGCTGGGCTCGGGATGGAAGAGAAAAACGCTCGCTCTGTCACGGCTCGCGGGCCAGGCGGAGGCCGCGAGCGCCGCGCTGGACCAGGCCGCCGAGCACTATCGTCGGGCCGACGAGAAGGCCAGGGAGAGCGGCGAGATCAAGCGCTTCTACGCCGCGAAGAATTGCCTCAGCGCCGAGATTCGCGCCGCGCTGCTGGCCGGGCGCACGCTCGAACTGCCGGACGCCCGCATCCGGGACGTCCGCGACGCGCTGCAGCTGGCCGTGACGAAGCAGCCAGACTTCTGGTCGGTGGTCGGCCAGACCGAGCTCGACATCCTGGTCGCCCTGGTCCGCGGGCGCCTCGAACAGGACACCCCGTACTTCATCGCGACGCTGCGCGACCTGAAGGCACGCGTGCCCTCGCCGCTCATGTGGGACTCTGTCTGGAATGAAGCCAGGTTCGTGCTCGAGCCGTACATCGGGGCGCAGCCGCCCGGTGTTGCGCATCCGCAGGCCTCGGACCTGCTGGAGACACTCGCGCAATTGAAGGCGTCGCCGCCTTGAGGCTGCCCCTGAATTCAACGCGTAGGGCGTGAGCGGCGTTGCCGCCGGCCTTGGTCGCAGAACTGCCGCACCGCATCGGTGACCGCCCCGGCGAGCGTCCGGCGAAACGACGGGCTGTCGAGCTGCATTTCGTCCTGCCTGTTCACGATCAGCCCGGCCTCGATCAGCACCGCCGGCATCGCGGTCGCCTTGAGTACCACCAGATCGTCGAACCGGTAGATGCCGCGTGCCGAATCGATCAGGGTTCTGTTCTCTCCGGCGATCGGTTCGGCGTGATGCAGCGAGGGTGCCAGTTGGCGACGGCGGAGTTCGGTGCCGAGCAACTCGGCCATCCGCAGGCTGCCGCGCGGGTCGGCATTCCTTGCCGACACGAACAGCGAGTAGCCGCTGAATCTGTCGCTGTAGCGTTGCGCCCTGCCCTCGTATTGCCAGTCCGACATGTAGTGGGGCTGCACCGAGTCGTGATGCAGCGAGAGGAACAGTCGCGCGTGGCGCTCATTGGCGCGCGCGGCCCTTTCGGGCAGCGTGATCGAGGCCTGGTCCTCGACCGTCAGAAAAGACTGCCCGAATCCGGCACGCCGCAATTGCTCCAGAACGACGGTGGCCAGTTGCTCGTTGAACCAGGCCTCCGGAACGCCCCGGGCGCTCGTGGCACCCGGACCGGACCGGGTGTGTCCCGGATCGATGGCCACCGGGAAGCTGCCCTTGTCGCAGGCCTGAACGAGCATTGCGGCCAGCAGCAGAGGCCAGAGCACCGCTGAATCGCGGATGGCGCGCATCGGATCAGTTCTGGGCGTTGAGGATCCGCTGGCGCTGCTCGACGATCAGCAGCTGTCCATCGATCGGGCGCACGCGCAATTCATCCCGCGCCGTGCCCGACTTGCTGTCGCCGCGTGCCGGGCTTCGTACGGAGTACCTGATCGTGTACGACAGCAGCGCCGATCCGTCCCCTGATGACCGATCGATCTCGATCGGCCCCACGAGCTGGTTCTCCAACTCCGGCCAGCGGCGTTGATAAGCCACTTTGTCCTTCAGGATGAAGGCCTTCGTGGCGTGCCGCTGGTCGAAATACTCGACCTCCTCGGCATAGAAGGACATCAGCTCGCTGGCGCTCGAATGGCCCTGCGCGTGGAGGTATAGCCGGACGAAATCCCTGAGTTGGCTGTCGGTGGCGACCTGCCGCGTCGGCGCAGGCGGTGCCACGTCGACCGGCGGCATGGGTACCGGAGCCAGCGGCACCGGCTGCACGGGAGCTTCCGCGGGAGCGGGTACGTTTTTGACCGCGACCGGTGGAGGTTGCGCCGCGGGTGCCCGCGTGTCGACGGCCTCCTGGGGAGCCTCGGGCGGCTTCACCGTGGAGCTTGCTTCGGCCGGCGGGGCCGACGTCGGACGGCTGACCGCGAGATAGCCTGCGATCGTCAGCAGCACGGCCACCAGCAAGACCAAGGCCTGGTTGGTTCTGCGCCCGGATGCGGGCCGCGGAACATCCGTGTCGCCGGGTGGCGGCGCCGGGCGGTCGTCGAGTGCAGCGGCCAGTTCCCGATAGCCCCGATCGTAGTCATCGACGAAGCTGACGAACTGCAGGCGTTTGAGCCGAAAGGGAATGACGCAGTTCTTCGCCAGCACGGGGATGACTTTCTTGTTTTCGCCGAGGGCATAGGACACTTCGTCCATCACATTCTTCGACGCGACTGCGGCCGGGGAGAGCACCGCCAGCAGACACGAAGAGGTCTGCAGCGCTTTCTCGACTTCCTCGTCCCAGCGTGCGCCCTTGGCAATGTCGAGTTGATCGACCCAGACGCGGCGGCCGTCCCGCCGCAATGCGGCGGCGATCTTCAGCACCAGTTCGGCATCTTCGCGCGAATAGCTGAAGAAGATCTCTGGCGTTGCGTCTGGCATGTGCTCCTCTTGCTTTTTCGCCGCCGCCGGACGAGAACCATGGCCTGCAGCGCATCTTCATCCATGGCGGGTCTTCAGCACAATCCGACGGACGGCATCGGAAGCAGCGAATATTGAAACAAGTGGTTTCGTCGCCCGCAGGGCGGAAGGCTCGCCAGCGGCAGCGCAGTGTGTGGGTCTGCGGCGTTGTCGGCAGCTCAGACCGTGAACGGTGTTTGCTTGAGGAAAGCCGCGGCATCACCGAGAACGAACAGGTTGGGCGATTGCGTCGCCGGCATCGCCGCCTTGATGCGGGCGTAGAAGTTGCCGTAGCTGCCCTTGAACGCCCCCTGGTTCCAGACCTTCAGGAGCTTCTCGGTGAAGGCGCCGTTGTGGTCGCCATCCATCGAGGTCTGATTGTCCTGGCAGCCCGAAATCAGAATGACGGCCGGATTGAACTTGGCCACCACCGTGCCCGCCTGCCCCGCGGTGCCTACCTGCGAAAGTGCCGTATCGGGATCGACCACCATGCCGCCCGCCGCTTTCTTGACCTCTCGCTGGAGCTTTTCGTAGAAGTCCGCGTGCGCTTCATTGACTCGCATCTGCACCGCCAGGGGCATCATCTTGGAGCGCATGCCCGGGGGCGGAGGGGGCGGCATGTCGCGCGCCACGGTACCGCTGTGGCAGCTGTCGGACAACAGCAGGATGCGCACGCCGGCCGCGAACTTGCTGAGCTCGAAGTAGAGCTCGTCGTCGATCAACTGCCCGTCGTAAAGGCACCAGGTTTCGTCCTTCTGGTCGGCCTCGTCATGATCGATGTCCTTCACCTGGCCGCCATGGCCGGAATAACTCATGAAGAAGATCCCGCCGGCCTTGAGCGCGCTGGACGCGCTTCGCATCGCGGCGAGAACATTGGCCCGGGCGGCTTTCTTGGTCAGGAGCACCGTGGACTTCATGGCGTGGGACTTCGCGATGGCGGCCATGTCCATGGCATCGAATTCGCAGGCCGAGAGTGGACCGTCCCAACCCGCGTAGGCGTCTGCGCTGACTGCGTTGAGGCCGACATGCAGGGAGACCGCGTTGCTGCCGGCGCGAGAAGCTGTCTTGGTCACCATGATCCACTCCTCTTCTGATCGTCCTCGCCCGTCGCCCTGCGAATTGGCGGCTTGCGGCCAACGCCATGATCGCCTTCGCCTTCGCCTTCGCCAGCGCCAGCGCCAGGGGCAAGGGAAAGGGCAAGGGGTGACGCGAGGCTAACCCTGCATCACGAAGGATGGCAACCTCCATCGGGTGGAGCATGTGTCACGCCCCGCCGGGCCGACAGCGTGCTCGTGCCGGCGCGACCCCTGCTATCGTTCGCTTCACAGGAGGCATCCATGTCTTTGTTCTCTCTGGCCGGCAAGGTGGCCATCGTCACGGGGTCGTCGCGCGGCATCGGCCGGGCCATTGCGCTGCGGCTGGCCGAACACGGCGCCAGGGTCGTGATCTCGTCGCGCAAGGCCGAAGCCTGCGCCGAGGTTCGCGACGAGATCAACCGCGCGCAGGGCGACGGCGCCGCCATCTCGATACCCGCCAACATCTCGTCGAAGGACGAGCTCAAGCATCTGGTCGACGAGACCACGCGGCAGTTCGGCCGGGTCGACATCGTGGTGTGCAACGCCGCATCCAACCCCTACTACGGCCCGCTCGGCGGCATCGGGGACGACCAGTTCCGCAAGATCCTCGAGAACAACGTGATCGCCAACCACTGGCTGATCAACTTCGCGGTGCCGCAGATGATCGAGCGCAAGGACGGCTCGATCATCATCGTGTCCTCGATCGGCGGCCTGCGCGGCTCGCCGGTGATCGGCGCCTACAACATCTCGAAAGCGGCCGACTTCCAGCTGGCGCGCAACCTCGCGGTCGAGTACGGCCCGCACAACGTGCGCGTCAACTGCATCGCGCCCGGCCTCATCAAGACCGACTTCGCGCGTGCTCTCTGGGAAGATCCCGAGACCTTGCAGCGCCGCACCGCGAGCACGCCGCTGCGGCGCATCGGCGAGCCCGACGAGATCGCCGGCGCGGCCGTGTTCCTCGCCTCGCAGGCCGGCGCCTTCATGACGGGGCAGAGCCTCGTGATCGACGGCGGCGTCACCTGCTGAGCCGGGCCCGTCCGCCGACGCCCTGGTACGCTTCTTGAGTGTTCATTGCGCCAACGCGGAATGCCGCGCAATCGAAGCTCCCAACCTTCATCCGGATGTCCATGGACCTCGCCATCAACCTGCCGCCCGTCCTCGCCGAAGTCGAGGCCGTCTTCGACGAATACGAACGCGCGCTCACCAGCAACGACGTGCCGGCGCTCGACCGCCTGTTCTGGGATTCGCCCCACACGCTGCGCTACGGCGCCGGCGAGAACCTCTACGGCTTCGAAGCGATCCAGGCCTTTCGCCGAGGCCGGCCCTCGAACAACCTGGAGCGCGAGATCACGGCGCGCGCAATCACCACCTTCGGCACCGACTTCGCGGTAGCCAACATCGAGTTCCGCCGCGAGGGCAGCGAGCGCATCGGCCGCCAGAGCCAGACCTGGGTCCGCATGCCCGAAGGCTGGCGCGTGGTGTCGGCCCATGTGAGCCTGATGTTATGAGCGCCGCCCGAACGCCCCATGGTGACGATCGGTTGCAGCCGCTGGTCGACGCCCTCGCTGGCGCGCGGCGCAGCGGGCTGGCGCTCGCGATCGCGCCCTGGCTCGGTTTGCTCGAGGATGCCGACGAGGCCTACGCGGTGCAGGACCGCGTGGCGGCCGCGCTCGGATGGTTCGGCGGCGCGGCGCCGCGCTACTGGAAGTCGGGCGGGCCCTCGCGCCTGGGCGCACTGACGCACGCCGGCCTGCCGCCAGGCGGCGTGCATGCCGTGGCGGACGGGCAGGCCGCCTCGCTGCAGGCGCAGCACTTCCATCGCCGCGGCGTCGAGGCCGAAGTCGCGCTGCGCACCCGGCGCGATGTCACGGCGGACGAGGTCGCCGGCTGGGAAGGCGGCAAGGCGCCGCCCGCGCAGGATCTGGTCGACGCAATGGCGGTGGCAATCGAAGTGGTGGACATCCGCTGGGCCCTCCCTCTGCCCGGGGGCGACCCCGCCGCCGTGGCCCTGCTCAAGCTGGCCGACCAGCAGGCCCATGGCGCCCTGGTGCTGGGCGAATGGCGTCCCTTCGAAGTGCGCGACTGGTCACGCCAGCGCTGCGAGCTCAAGATAGGCGGCGGGCCGGTCCAGGGCTTCGAGGGCACGCATTCGCTGGGCGATCCGGCCTGGCTGCTGCCGCAGTGGCTGGCCCATGCAACCCGCGACGGCCGGACGCTGCCCGCCGGCACCGTGGTCACCACCGGTACCTGGTGCGGCCTGGAGGACGCGGCGGCAGGCGATCGGGTCGAAGCAAGCTTCCCGGACCTGGGTTCGGTGGCGCTGCAGTTCTGAGAGAGACGGGCCAGCCCGCGCCGCCGCCGATCGTCTCCAGCAGGCCGTTCGGCCGGCGTAGGAAACGTCCGACGCCACGGGGGCCACCATGGGCGCATCGTTCGATATGTTGTCCAACGCGAGGTGACACCATGAGCGACTCCTTCAGGTTCCCGCGGACGCCGCGCCGCCTCGGCGCGCTGCTGCCCCTTGCCTTCCTTGCCATGGCCCTGCTGCCGGCGGCGGCCGCCGAGCCGATCTTCAAATGCGGCAAGAGCTACACCAATCTCCCGCCAGGCTCGGAGCCGGGCCAGCTGCGCGCCCGCGGCTGCGTGCTGCTTGATGCCGCGGCGGCGCCGAGCCCGAAGACACAGAAGATCGCCATCGATGGCTCCCACCAGGTCACGGTGCCGATCGGCCAGGACGGCCGCTTCTGGATTCGCGGCTCGGTCAACGGCTTCCCGGTGCAGTTCGTGATCGACCGCGGCGTCACCCTGCAGGCAGGCGTTGCGGTGACCGAGGATTTCGCTGCCCGGGCGAACCTGATCGGAGGCAGCCCGGCCCATGTGCAGACCGCGGGCGGTGTCCTGGACGGGCGCCGCATCGAAGGCGTGCCGATGACTTTCGGGCCCTTCAGGCTACGGCAGGCCACCGTCGTCGTGGCCTCGCTGGGCGACAAGTCGTCGGTCGCCCAGCTCGGCCGCGATTTGTTGGAGAACTTCGAGGTGACCGCCAACGATCGCGAGATGACGATCATCGGCAAGTAGCACCTACGCCGCTGCCCTGGGCTTCGACCTGGCGCGGCCTGTCGATGTCGCCGCATCCAGCATCAGGGCCGCCATCTCGCGCGCCGCGACGGCGGCGCCGCTGCCCGCCCCCAATTGGCCGGAAACCGCTGCGCCGTCGTACAGCAGCACCAGCTGGGTCGCCAGGTGATCGGGATCCGCGGCGCCGGCATCCCGGGCCAGGCCGGTGAAAAGGTCCTTCATCCACCCGCGGGCGTCGTCGCAGGCGGTCTTGACCGGCGTGCCCGGCTTCGACTCGGCCGCCGCCCGATTGAAGGCGCAGCCCCGGAATCCGGGCGCGGCCATCACGTCCTCCATCGCATCGAAGACGGCGAGCAGGCGATCGCGCGGCGTCTCGCCGCGCGCGATCCTGGCGTCGATGCGCGCCTTGCGGGCCTCCTGCCGCGCCTGCAGGTAGGCGCGAATCAGCTCCTCCTTGCTGCCGAAGCAGTCGTAGAGCGAAGCCTTGGCGACGCCGGCACGCTCGATCACGCGCTCGATGCCGACCGTATGAATGCTGCCTTCGTAGAAGAGTTCGTCCGCCGCCGACAGCAGGCGCTCGCGCGCCGAGCGGCGTTCCGGAGCCACTGATTGTTTCGCTTCCATGGGCTTGACATTACCAGACCGGTCTGTACACTGCAAGCACCAGACAGATCGGTCTGTCTGCTTTCTTCTCGGAGTCGCCATGTCATCCCTTTGCCCCACCGCGATCGCCGCACCGCCGCAGGCTCAGCGCCGGCTGTCGTCGAACGCCGCTTTCCTGCTGCAGGCCTCGATGACGCTGGGATTCCTGGCCGGATCGAGCGCGCCGACGCCCTTCTATGCCATCTACCAGAAGCAATGGGGCTTCTCTGCCACGATGCTCACGCTGGCCTTCGGCATCTATGCGCTCGCGGTGCTGTCGTCGCTCCTGGTCGCCGGCCGGCTGTCGGACCACGTGGGCCGCCGCCCGATCCTGATCGGCGCCGCCGCGGCCCAAGCCCTGAGCATGTGGGTGTTCGCGACCGCTGAGGGCCTGCCGGACCTGTTGCTCCTGCCGGACCTGTTGCT
>NZ_JBFUIU010000163.1:0-14141 GCF_056401695.1 Variovorax sp. P4_D9 | reverse complement strand
AGCCACTGCCACGCCGCCTCGTCGAAGCCTGCATCGCCATCGCGCAGCGCGGCCGTGCAGGCGCGTACCGTGAGCGGGTCGAATGCGTCGGAGGCAGGATCGACGAAGAAGACGCCACGCCGATAGGCCTCGGCGTCCGAGTCGAAGCGAACGCCGTTCAGCGCCAGTCGCCCGCGTGCCGCGAGGGTGCCTGCGAGGACGCGCAGCAGGGTGGACTTGCCGCTGCCGGTGTCGCCATGCAGGAGCGTCACGCCGGGGCCGATGGATGCAGTCCAGTCGGTGGCGAGTGGAGGCTGTCCGGAGTAGGCGAAGCCGAGGTTCTGGACTTGCAGGATCGCGGGATGATTCGGGGTTCTCATTCTTCCGACGATACCGCGCCGCCACCTTTCCACGGCCGCTATCGCCTCGTACGAACGCCTCCGCTACGGGCCGGCGCTAACGATCCGGCAGTGGCAGCGGTGCGCGCACAACGCGCCGGTTCCGATGTGCGGGCGGGCGTCTCGGCGGCAGGCAGCAGCACGAGGGTACCGAGCGTTTCGCGCAGCATACTGGCCAGGCGCTGGGCATCGGCGGTGGCATCTCCCGTCAGGGGGCTATCGGCCCGAAGGTCCTCGAGCGACGGGCCGCCAACCGCAACCCGCCAACGGCGTTGACACTCTTGGCTTGGCGATTGGACGGATCCCGCTTGAGAGCCTCCTCGGCCGCCTGGATCGCGAGGCTGTAGTCGCTCTGGCCGAAACGGATCTGCGCGATGCGTACCCAAGGCGCGGCCTTGGCAGGGTTGTCGGCCGCGAAGGCGACCAGCAGTTTCCTTGTCTCCGGCCTTTGACACCGCATCGATCGCAGCCATTCCAGACACCGCGTTGCTGGCCGCGATCCTTCGGCGCACTGCCGATGGCATGCCGCCGCATCGAAGACTGCCAGTCGTGCCGGCGCGAAGCAAGAAATCAGGATGCCCTGATGCGTCCGATCGAAGGGCCCCTGCTCAACTGGCCGATGGTCAACCCTTCACCACCCGCCGCCGCGCCTTGACCGCCTTCGCCAGCCCCTCCAGCACCGGCACCGTCTGCCCGAAGCCGATGCAGGCGTCGGTGATCGAGACGCCGTGCCGGAGCGCAACGCCCGGTTTCAGGTCCTGCCGCCCTTCTTCCAGATGGCTCTCGATCATGATGCCGGTGATGCGCTGCTCGCCGCCCGCGATCTGCGACGCCACGTCTTCGGCAACCACGATCTGCCGCTGATGCTGCTTGCTGCTGTTGCCGTGCGAGACATCTATCATGACCTGCGGCCGCAGGCCATTGGCCTGCAGCGCCTCGCAGCTCACCGCCACGTCGGCGGCGGAATAGTTGGGCGCCTTGCCGCCGCGCAGGATCACGTGGCAGTCGTCGTTGCCGCGGGTCTCGAAGATCGCCGCCATGCCCATCTTGGTCATGCCCATGAAGGCGTGCGGCGCACGCGCCGCGAGGATCGCATCGGCCGCGACCTTGACGCTGCCATCAGTGCCGTTCTTGAAGCCGACCGGGCAGCTCAGGCCCGAGGCCAGCTGGCGATGGCTCTGGCTCTCGGTGGTGCGCGCGCCGATGGCGCCCCAGGCGATCAGGTCGGCAATGAACTGCGGGCTCAGCAGGTCGAGGAACTCAGTGCCGGTCGGCAGGCCCAGCGTGGTGAGTTCGAGCAGCAGGCGCCGCGCCCGCTCAAGTCCTTCGTTGATCGCGAAGCTGCCGTCCAGGTGCGGGTCGTTGATGTAGCCCTTCCAGCCCACGGTAGTGCGCGGCTTCTCGAAGTAGGCGCGCATCACGATCAGCAGGTCGTCCTGCAGCGAGTCGGCGACCGCCTTCAGGCGCTGCGCATACTCGATCGCCTGGTCGTGGTCGTGGATCGAGCACGGGCCGACCACCACCACCAGGCGGTCGTCGCGGCCATGCAGCACGTCGGCGATCGCGGCGCGGCTGCCCTCGACCAGCGCCAGCGTGTTGTCGCGCACCGGCACGCGCTCCTGAAGCAGCGCCGGGGTCATGAGCGGGCGGACGGCGCCGATGCGCACGTCGTCGATGCGGGTGGTGTCGAGGGTGCTGTCGCGGGAGCCGATCTCGGCATCGTGGAGGGGGTCGTCGAGGCGTGACATGGTCTTGGTCGTTGGTTTCAAGCGATATTCCCCGATTGTCCTCCGACGCGGGCCCTCAGCCGGCACGCTTGCGGCGCGGCCGCGCGGGCGCCGGTTCGCTCAGCAGCGCCTGGGCCACGCCCGGCACCACCTCGATGCTGGGCTGCTTGACGCTCCCGTGCCACGTCACCTCCTGCCACAGCGGCAGCACCATCAGCGCCGGGCTGGCATTCGCCAGGTCGGCCAGACTGTAGCGGTCGAGCTCGTCGAGAAAAGCCTGCATCGCCCGCGCCAGCACCGCGGCCAGCTCGCAGCCGCCGGTCAGCACGCAGCGGTTGTCTTCGCCGAAGCACTCGACCAGCGCGAAATCGGTCTCGAGATGACGAACGATGGTGCCGATCTTGAGCTTGGAAGGATGTGCCGACAGTCGCATGCCGCCATTGCGGCCGCGCACGGTGTCGACCCAGCCCGACTTGCCCAGCATGTGCGTGACCTTCATCAGGTGGGCATTCGAGATGTCGAAGGCCTGCGACAAGTCGGCGATCGTGACCAGCGAATCGGTGCGGGTCGCCAGCACCAGCAGCACGCGCAGGGAATAGTCGGTGAAGAGGGTCAGGCGCATAAGATTGATTGTACCTATTGCTTTTGTGTGGCCCGGCTATAAAATACATCTCATGTATATGTTAAAGGCTGAAACCCCTTCGGGCCTGCCCCTCTTGCGGCTCGCCTTCCGGCCCTTTTACCTGGGCGCGGCGGCAATCTCCATCGCCTGGATGACCCTGTGGTCGTTCCTGCTGAGCGGCCTTGCGCTGCTGCCGAACCAGGTGCCGCCGGTCTACTGGCACGCGCACGAAATGCTATTCGGTTTCGTCGCGGCCGTGATCGTCGGCTTCCTGCTGACCGCCGGCAAGGTCTGGACCGGCTTGCAGACACCGCGCGGGGCCCCGCTGGCGGCGCTGTGGCTGATCTGGCTGGCCGGCCGCATTGCATCGGTGACAGCGCCGGCGCCGCTGTTCGCAGCCGTCGACACGTTGTTCCTGGTTGCTGCCGCGACGGTCTTCGCCACGTTGATCCTGCGGGCGCGCAACTGGCGCAACCTGAAGGTGGTGGTGGTCCTGGCGCTCCTGGCGATCGCCAATGCCGGATTTCACCTGGGCGCGCTCGGTGTGGCCTGGTCCGATCCGACGCGCGCGCTGCATGCCGGCCTGGCGCTGGTCGTGGTCCTGGTTTCGATCGTCGCCGGCCGCGTGATCCCGGCCTTCACGCAGAGCGCCACGCCGGGCCTCAGGATCGTCGAGCCGCGCTGGCTGTCGCCCGCGGCCGTGGCTTGCACGGCGCTCGGCCTGGCGGTCTGGGCCACGGACATGGCGCCGATCGCGGGTGCCACGACGCTGGCGGCCGCGGCCCTGCTGCAGGCGCTGCGCCTGGGCCACTGGGCGCCGATGGCGGCCCGGGGCCGGCCGATCCTCTGGGTGCTGCACCTGTCCTATGCCTGGCTTCCGCTGGGACTGGGGCTGCTCGCCGCGTCCCAGGCCGGCTGGATCGGCAGCCCGGCCGGCGTCCATGCGCTGGCCGTCGGCTGCGTCGGTGGCCTGGTGATCGGCATGATGACGCGCACCGCCCGCGGCCACACCGGCCGCGAGTTGAAGGTCTCTCGCGCCGAGGTCGCGGCCTACGCCCTGGTGATGGCGGCGGCTCTGGCGCGGGTCACAGTTCCGTGGCTGCCGCCGTCGCTCCAGTCCACAATGCTGCTCGGCGCCGCCGCTGCCTGGACCCTGGCTTTCATGCTCTACCTGCTGCGCTTCGCGCCCTGGCTGCTGAGAACGCGCGCGGACGGCCGCGATGGCTGAGGCCGACAGCGACCGCGCCCGGCTGCGGGCCCTGGTGAATGCCTTCTACGACGAGCTGCGGCAGGACGCCGAGATCGGCCCGCTGTTCGAACGCGCGATCGGGCAGGACTGGCAGCCGCACCTAGACCGGATGGTGGAGTTCTGGGCCACGCTGGTGCTTGGCAGCCGCTCCTTCACGGGCGATGTCTTCGGCCGCCACATGGCGATCGACGGGCTGGATCCTGCGCTGTTCGCGCGCTGGCAAGCGGTATGGAAGAAGCACACCGAGGCCCTGTTCGAGCCGGCGCGGGCGGCCGAGCTGCAGCGCATCGCGGCCGGCATCGCCCGCACCCTGTCGCGAGGGCTGGCCAAGCGCGATGCGCCGCTCGGGATTGCCCTGGGCAAATAGGGTTCGTCGGCGTGATCTTTTTCCTTGGCGGGCCCGCGCGCCTTCGATTCAATCCCATGCCAGCACATGCGTTTGAAACCCCGTCGCACATGAAGTCTGAACTCACCCTCGTCATCGAAGAACCCATCGCCGGCCACTACTACTGGATGATCGTCCGGCCCGGCGGATGGTTGCGGCTGGGGCCTTGCCAGGTGGTCGACTCGGGCAGCGGGCCGCTGCCCTCCTACCAATCCGCGCAGGCGGCGGGCAACCGAGTGCTGGCCAGCTTCCAGCCGCCCATCGAACGCCCGACGCCGAGCGGCTTCGGCGGCGCCTGGGAAATCATGACGATTCCGGGCGCGCTGAACTGAGGCTTCCCGGAGCAGGCGGCGCTCGACGCACCTCAGGCGAACACATCCGACACGTAGCGCCCGTGCTCGTGCTCCATCCGATCGGCCCAGGCTGATGCGGCCTCGGCGTCGCTGCCGGTCGCGCTCCGGTAGATGTGGATGAAGGTCTCGCGTACCGCCGGCGCCATCTGCTTGCCGTCGCCGCAGACATAGAACTGCGCCCCCCTGCGGAACCAGGCACCGATGTCGGCCCGGTCCTGCCAGACCCGGTGCTGGACGAAGACCACGTCGCCCTCGGGGCGTGACGAAAAGGCCGGCCGGAGCTCGACCACGCCCGCCGCCTCCCAGGCAGCGAACTCCTCCCGGTACAGGTAGTCGACCTCGGGGTCGCCGACACCGAAGAACAGCAGCGCCGGCCCGACCTCGCGGCAGGCCGCCTTCTGCCATGCCCGTTCCTGCAGGAAGCCGCGAAAGGGCGCGACGCCGGTGCCGGCGCAGACCATCACGATCGGCGTGCTCGGATCGGCCGGCGGATGGAAGCCCGACTGCGATGGCCGCACCGCCACCGAGACCTTGTCGCCGGCCCTCAAGCCCGCCAGGTAGGTCGAGGCCACGCCCTGGAATTCGCCCTGTCCCGACAGCGCGGGCGCGTCGACCACCGCGAAGGTCAGGCTGGCCTCGGCTTCGTCGGCCAGCGGCGACGACGAGATCGAGTACTGGCGCGCCCGCAGCGTCGGCAGCATGGCCAGGAAGCGCGCCAGTCCGATCCCGCATGAGGGGGTGCGCTCGAGCAGGTCAAGCACGCTGACCCGCAGGCCGAGCACTTCGGCCGCATACGCCTCCTCCTGCGCCAGCCACTCGAGTTCCTTGCGTTCGGGCGGGCACAGGGTCGCCTCGGCCAGCTGGCTCACTTGCGCACGGGTCGCGGGCTGGGCCAGTTCCACATAGCCGGCCAGCACCTCCGCAGCGGCGATCGGGTAGTCGCCCGGCAGTGCCGAAGCGGTGCCGGCCTGCTTGCGGATGACGATCTGCGTATCGCCCGCCAGGCCGAAGCGCGCCAGCGCGCGCGCCACGCTGGCCTGCGGATTGCGCGGAAGCACCGCGAGATAGTCGCCGCTGCGGTAGCGCATGCTTGCCGGCAGCGCAATCTGCAGATGGCGCTTGGAGCGCGCACCGGCGGCGCGCATGTCGACCAGTTCGCGATTCTCGACGACGGTGCCGAGTTCGAGTTCGTTGAGCGCCAGTGCACGCTCCCGGGTCGACTCGACAACCTCGACCTCGAAGGCCGGCGCGGCCGCACTGTCAGCCACTGCGCGGCCGAGCGCCGTGCCCAGGTCGGCCCACAGGCCGTGGGCCCATTCGTCGAAGGCGCCGAAGAAATCGCCGCCGGCATCAGCCTCGCCGCGCGCTCGCAAGCGCAGCGCACCGGCGGCGGCGAGTGCCGCGTCGACCCGCTTGGGCACCGCCTGGTAGGTGCGCGCCCATTGCCGGTTGCCGCAGCCCAGCACCGCGAAGCGCACGCCGTCGAGCGTGCCCGCCGTGCAGCCCTCGATCCACGACAGGAACTTCTTCGCGTTGTCGGGCGCCTGGCCTTCGTAGGAGGCCGTGACCACCAGCACCGGCGTGCCGGCCTTCAGCTCGCCCGCGTACTCGTCGAGCGTAGCGACCGTCGCCGCATAGCCCTGGCGCGGCGCATCGGCCGCGATGCGCCGCGCGAACATCTCGCAGGAGCCGGTATTGCTGCCGTAGAGCACCAGCAGCTTCGGCGCATCGGCCGGCAGCGCGACCTCTTCGGCCGTGTCCCTGACGAGCCGCTGCGGCACCGAGGGCAGCGCGCTGCGCAGCGCGAAGCCGCCGGTGCCGCGGCTGCGGGCCCGGATCTTGAGGCCGTGCGGCTTGAGGGTCAGCGTCTCGGCGATCTCGAGCTGGTAGGACGGGTCGTCCATCACGATGTCGAAACGCTGCAGCATCATCGCGATCACCAACTGCGCCTCCTGCATCGCGAACGGGCGGCCGATGCAGGCCCGGGCACCGTTGCCGAAAGGCTTCCACGCATTCGGCGGCAGCTTCTCGGCGCTGTCCGGCTCGAAGCGTTCGGGCCGAAAGTCCTCGGCGTCCTCACCCCAGACCGCCGGGTCGCGGTGCAGCGTCGGTTGCAGCACCAGCACGGTGTCCTTGGTCGCGAGCGGGTAGCGACCCGCCAGCAAGGTGTCGGCGATCGGCTTGACGCCGAAGGCCGGCGCGGTCGGCCACAGCCGCAGCGACTCAATCAGGATCTGCTCGATGTAGCGCAGCTGCGCGAGATGCTCGATGCGCGGCATCTGGTCGCCCAGCACCTGGTCGACGATGGCGCGCGCTTTCAGCATCACCTCGGGGTTCTTGAGCAGCAGATAGCAGGCGAAGGACAGCAGCCCGCTGGTGGTCTCGTGGCCGGCGATCAGGAAGGTGACCATCTGGTAGCGGATGTTCTGGTCCGAGAGCTTCTCGCCGCTCACCGGGTCGACGCCGTTGAGCATCACGTTGAGCAGGTCGTTCTTGCCCGCGCCCTGCGGGTCGCTGCGCCGCTCGGCGATCAGCTGCTCGGCGACCCGCGCCAGCAGCGCCTGGTCGGCCTCGTAGCGGCGCCGAGTGCCGACCATCAGGTTCGACACCATGTTCGGGCGCCGGCCGCGCTGGCCGGCCTCCTCGAGCGCGTCGACCATCGCCGCGACGAAGGGATGCATCTCGTTCTGGTAGAAGCTGTTGAAGCGGTAGTCGAAGGCGCACAGCGCGATGGTGTCGAGCGTCAGCCGCGTCATGTTGTCGGCGACGTCGATCACGGCCGAGGCGCCGAAGCGCTCCCACTTCACGAACATCTGGTGCGCGATATCGACCATTCGGTCGAACATCGATCGCACGCCCAGCGGCCCGAAGGCCGGCATCAGCAGCCGGTGCGCCTTGGCCCAGTTGGGCTCGCTGTTGTAGGCGGTGAAGAGGCCGTCGCCGGCGAAGGCCCGGATCTCCTGCAGCGGGCCGTGCACGCGCTTGTTGAAGCGGCTCTCGTCGCAGAGCTCGTTGACCAGCACCTGCGAACTCACGACGTAGACGTCGCGGCCCAGCAGCGTGAGCTTGAAGATCGGCCCATAGATGCCGGCCAGCCGCATCATGCTCTGGATCGGCGCCTTCGAATCGAGCTCGCCGAGATTGCCGAGGATCGGCTTCAGCGGCGGCTGCGGCACCTGGGGCTTGTCGCTGGAAGAGGGCTTCATGGAGGGTCCTTGGAGGAGCCGGCCGATTATGCGGAGCCACGGCGACGATGGAAGCGCCCGCGCGCCGCTTTCGTGATGGCGGCCACGCAGGGATGCGTGATGCGGCGCTCGACCGATATCGCGAAGAACTCCTCGATCAGCTCGGCGGCGCGGCCGATCACCTCGACGCCATACTGGGCGCAGGTCTCTTCCTCGAGCACCTCGGGCGTCATGAAGACGCCACGGCCCTCGCCGCCGAAGGCCTTCAGCAGCGCGGCATCGTCGAACTCGCCGATCGGCCGCGGCCGCAGGCGGTGCTCGGCCAGCCAGAGGTCGAGCCGCTGCCGCGCCGCCGACGAAGCGCCCTGGATCAGCATCGGCGCGCGGTCGAGGCAGTCCGGAAACTCGCCCTCGAGCGTGCGCCGCAGCGCCGCGGTGGCGAAGAAGCTCATCGCCGTGGTGCCCAGCGTGTGGTTGAAGGCCTTGACGCCGATCTGCCGGCCCATCGGCTCATCGGCGATCACGAGGTCGATGCGCTGCACCGACAGCTGGCCGAGCAGGTCGCGGAAGTTGCCCTCGTGGCAGATCAGCCGCACCGGCTCGGCGATGGCGAGCGCAGGCTCCAGCAGCCGGTAGGCGATGGACTTCGGCACCGCATCGGCGATGCCGACCCGGAAATCGAGCGCCCGGGCACCCTCCCCGCGGCTGCCCAGCGCCGCCTCGAGCTCGGAGCCGAGCGCGAAGATCTGGTCGGCATAGCTCAGCGCGGTGCGTCCCTCGGGCGTCAGCTCGAGCCCGCGCCCGCGCTTCTGGAGCAGGCTGCAGCCCAGGCTGTCCTCGAGCAGCTTGATCTGCCCCGACAGCGTCTGTGGCGTGATGTGTAGTTGCTCGCTGGCGCGCACGATGCCCCCGGCCTTGGCGACGGCCCAGAAGTAGTGAAGGTGCTTGAAATTCATTGACGTCCATCTTACGAAAAACGCGAACGAATGGTGTCAAAAATTCGACTTTTCTCGAAGGCTATCCCGGTCTAGAGTGGGCCCCATGCGCGTGTACACGCGTGGTTCATCAACCTAGAGAGGACACCCGAATGAACGACAACATCCAGATCTACGGCTCGCCGCACGCGGCGTTGCCGGCCGCCCGGGAACGCAACCAGGTTCTGCGCAACACCTACTGGCTGCTCGCCATCTCGATGGTTCCGACGGTGCTCGGCGCCTGGCTCGGCATCGAAACCGGCATCGCGCGCGCCATGTCGCCCGGCATTTCGATGGTGGTCTTCCTGGCCGGCGCCTTCGGCTTCATGTTCGCGATCGAAAAAACCAAGAACTCGGCCGCCGGCGTGCCGGTGCTGCTGGGCTTCACCTTCTTCATGGGCCTGATGCTGTCGCGCATGCTGGGCGTTGTGCTCGGGATGCAGAACGGCGCCAGCCTCGTGATGACCGCCTTCGCCGGCACCGGCGCGGTCTTCCTCGGCATGGCCATGCTGTCGTCCGTGATCAAGCGYGACCTGTCGGCGATGGGCAAGTGGCTCTTCATCGGCGCCATCCTGCTGCTGGTGGCGGGCATCGCCAACTTCTTCATCCAGTCGGGCGCGCTGATGATCACGCTGTCGGTGCTGGCCATCGGCATCTTCTCGGCCTTCATCCTGCACGACCTCAAGCGCGTCAAGGACGGCCACGAGACCAACTACATCACGGCCACGCTCGGCGTCTACCTGAGCCTGTACAACGTGTTCCAGTCGCTGCTGATGCTGCTGGGCCTGGGCGGCAGCCGCGAGGAGTGAACATGACGCCCGAGGAATCCCGCGCGATCGTCACGCTGAGCCTGATGGCGGCCTACGCCGACGGCGACAAGCACGAGCGCGAACGCGAAGAAATCAGGCGCATCGCCGAAGGCTTCTCGCAAGCCGAGGCGATCAACCTGCCGACGCTCTACCAGGACGTGCTGATGAAGCGCGTCTCGATGGCCGACGTTGCCGGACAGCTCCAGGGCAGCGGCGCGAAGCAACTGGCCTACGAGATGGCGGTCTGCGTCTGCGATGCCGACGGCGCGCACTCGGAGGCCGAGCGCGGCTTCCTGGCCGAGCTGCGCGCATCGCTCGGGCTCGATGCCGCGGCTTCGGCCCGGTTCACTGAGCAGGCGCAGGCGATCGCGGCAGCGCCCGTGGCCGCGGGCGCCGCAATGGCGCCGACGGCCGCTGCGCCCGACCCGGCCGAACTCGACCAGGCGATCCTCAACGCCGCGATCCTCAACGGCGCCCTCGAGTTGCTGCCTGAGACGCTCTCGACCATGGCGATCATCCCGCTGCAGACGAAGCTGGTCTGGCGCGTCGGCAAGTCCTACGGCTTCGAGCTGGACAGCGGCCACATCAAGGACTTCGTCGCCACGGTCGGCGTCGGCCTGACCTCCCAGTACCTCGAGCAGGTCGGCCGCAAGCTGCTGGGCGGACTGCTGGGCAAGGTCGGCGGCGGGCTGCTCGGCGGGCTCGGCAAGCAGGCCGTGAGCTCGGGCATGAGCTTCGCCACCACCTACGCGCTGGGCCACGTCGCCAAGCGCTACTACGCAGGCGGGCGCAAGCTGTCGACCCAGATGCTCAAGGACGCGTTTGCCGACGTGATGCAGGAAGCCCAGGGCCTGCAGACGCGCTACCTGCCTGCGATGCAGGAGAAGGCACGCACGCTGGACGCGCGGCAGGTGCTGTCGATGGTGCGCGGCGATTGAGTCAGCGCGCGGAGATCTGGCCGACCTTGGCGCTCCAGAACTTCCACCAGGGCCGCGCAGCGGGCGGCGGCTCGGGCGGCAACTGCTGCAGCTGGCTGGTGCGCAGGCGCCGCCGGCACTCGACCTCGAGTGCATGGGCGATGCCGAAGGCCTCGCGGTCGCCCCGCGAGGCCTGGGCCCGCCAGCTCACGGCAAGGCGCAGGAGTTCGTCGTCGTCGATGTCGGCGAGTTGCTGCGGAGTCGGTACGCTGGAACTCATGGCCGGCCGCCCCGAGATGCGCTTTTCGCGAAATACATGGGGATGATTATTGCGCATCCTCTCCGCAAGAACGAGCGCGCCGGTCAGGGCAGCAGCACGATCGCGCCGGTGCCGGCGCGACTCTCGGCGAAGCGGTGCGCATCGGCGGCCTGCTCCAGCCGGAAGCGGGCACCGATCGCCGCCCGCACCGCTCCGGCGGCCATCGCGTCGAACACATCGGCGGCGTTGGCGCGGAAAATGGCCGGGTCGGCGTTGTGGGGAAAGACCGAAGGCCGGGTCAGGAACAGGCAGCCCTTCTTGTTCAGCAGTTCGGGCTCGATCGCCGGCGCCGGCCCCGAGGCGGCGCCATAGAGCACCACCAGGCCGAAGGGCGCGGCGCAGTCGAGCGAAGCCATGAAGGTGTGGCGCCCGACCGAGTCGTAGACCACCCGTGCCTTGCGGCCGCCGCTGGCGACGATCACCTGCGATACCCAGTCGTCCTGCGAATAGTCGACCGCTGCATGGCAGCCCGCAGTGCGCGCGATCTCGCACTTGGCCGCCGACCCCGCGGTGCCGATGACGGTCGCGCCGAGCGCCCGGGCCCAGCCGCTGAGGATCTGGCCGACGCCGCCGGCTGCCGCGTGCACCAGCACCACATCGCCGGGCTGCACGAGGTAGGTGCGCTTGACCAGGTACTGCGCGGTCATGGCCTTGAAGAACAGCGCCGCCGCGTCCTCTTCGGAGATGCCGGAGGGGATCTTCACCAGCTTGGCCGCCGGCACATTGCGGCGATCGGCGTAGGCACCCACGCCCGCGTTCATATAGACCACGCGGTCGCCCGGCTGCAGGTCGTCGACGCCCGCGCCCAGCACCTCGACGATGYCGGCCGCCTCGTGCCCGAGGCCGGTCGGCGACGGCAGCGGGTATTTGCCCGAACGCTGGTAGACATCGATGTAGTTGAAGCCGATCGCGGTCTGGCGCAGCTGCACCTCGCCGGGACCGGGCGAGGGCAAGTCGAGATGCTCGAGCTTCATTACTTCGGGGCCACCGAATTCGTGCAGCTGGACGGCGCGTGCCTGGGTCATGTCGCGGGTTCCTTGGAAGCGGGCTTTGAAAGCGGGATGTCCTGGAGTATCCACCGCTGCGCGGTCAGCGGGATCCGGGCGGGCATTCAAGGTGCCGTAGCCCGCGCCACCCACGCTGCGATTCCCGCCACGCTGCGGAATTCGTCCGCCGAGCGCGCCGGGATCTGTGGAAAGCGCTCGTTCCACATGCGTGCCAGGGCCTGGCCCGGGCCGATCTCGAGCACGCACGAGACCCGCCTGGCAGCGATGCCCTCCATGCACTCGTCCCAGCGCACGGTGTGGTCGATCTGCGCGGCGAGCGCCTCGCGCGCTTGTTCCGCGCCCACGACGCCGCCGGAGAAATCGCTGAACAAGGTGATCGTCGGCGCCCCGAACGGCAGCGCGCAGACCACGTGCGCGAAGTCGCTGGCGGCCTTCGCCATCCACGGGGTGTGCGAGGCGACGTGGACGTTGAGCGGCGTGCAACGCGCGCCCAGGCGCGACGCCGTCCCGGCGGCCGCCGCCAGCGCGGTCCGCGGGCCGCCGACCACGACGCTGTCGACTCCATTGCGGATCGCGATCGCCAATCCCGCCTCTTCGCACAGTTGTTGCAGCGCCGGGCCGGCGAGCCCGCTGATGGCAAGCAACCCGGCCGCGCCCTTCTCGGCCTCACGGTCCATTAGCGCGGCCCGCTGCCGCGCCAGATCGATCGCAGTGGCCGGATCGAAGACCCCTGCCACGGCGAAAGCCGCCAGCTCGCCGACACTGTAGCCGGCGACCGCAACCGGCACGGGCAGCTGCGGCGCGAGCTGCGACCAGGCCGCGCAGCCGAGGCCGGCCAGCAGGACCTGCGCATGCGCGTTGCGGCCCGCCCAGGCCGGATCGGCCAGCCGCGCCCGCCAGTCTTCGCCGAGCACGCGGGCCACGGCACGCACCGAGTCATCGGCCGCCAGCCACGGCAGCATCGCAGCATGCTGCATGCCCTGGCCCGAGAAGACCAGCGCCAGGCTCATTGGGAAAAGCAGATCCGCCGCAGCCAGCAGGCCGCGGCCAGTGCGTCGGCCGCGCCGCCGGGCGACAGGCGGCGCGCCACGAAATCGCGGTGCACCGCCCGCGCCTGCTGCAGGCCATGGGGCGCGGCGATGCCGCCGCGGTCTAGGAAGCGGCGCGCCGCAGCCTGCGCGAAGCGCAGACCGTCGAGCCCGCCGCGATGGGCCAGGTTGCTGTCGTCCAGCACCGCCATGACCGCGAACAAGGTGTCGATGCGGGCCTGCTGCGGCGTGAGCCCGCGAGCGATCGCACGCTCCAGCGCCGGCGCGGCCGTCTCGAAAATGACCGGGAAGCCCAGCGCCGCTTCCTGCGACGCGCTACGCAGGCCGTAACGGCGCGCCGCGACACTGCCGGGCAATGTCGGGACCCGCAGCGCGCGGTCGGCGAGCGCTGCGCCCCAATGGCGGCACAGGGCGGCCCGCAGTGTCGCCGGCCGCAGGCGACCGCCATCGGCAAGCACGGCGCCCGCGGCCGCGCACAGCAGGCCGAGCGAGAAGACCGCGCCGCGATGGGTGTTGATGCCGCCGGTGGCGGCCAGCATGCGATGCTCGGCCGCGATGCCACAGGCCTCGAGCGCGGCGAACGCAGCGCCTTCGCGGCCCAGTTCGACGACCGCCGGGAAGTAGTGGCGCAGCGCGAACAGGCTGCGCATGAAGGTATGGGAGTCCATGTCCTCATGGCTGCCGCTGTCGACGAAGGACACCAGCCCGGGCTTGGGCGCCAGTGCCAGCTCGTCGTGCAGGGCCAGCACCGCGGCACGGCCGATCTCGTTCGCATCCGGGCCCGGCTCGAACGGCACAGGCGAGGCGCGAAGACACAGCGCCACCGTCATGCCGCTACTCCGCTGTGCACACGAGACCCGATCGGCGGCTCCGCCTCGGCCAGCGTCGCGCCATCCAGCCGCTTGACCAGCAGCCGGCGCGTGCGGCCGCCGCGCCAGGCATGCCATTCGCGCCAGGCGACCGCGGCGCCGTCCGGGAAAACCAGTTCGCCATCGAGCCGCACGCGCTCGCCGCCGGCGAAATCCTGCAGTTGCCGCGCGACGGCATCGGCATGGTCGACGCCGTCGACCGCGATCCAGAGGTCGATGTCGGATCCCGCATGCAGGTAGTCGAGCCCGCTGAGCAACTGCCAGCCATGGCTGCCGTAGACGCGCGCGCCCGCATGGAG
>NZ_JBFUIU010000162.1:0-14167 GCF_056401695.1 Variovorax sp. P4_D9 | reverse complement strand
GGCGGCGGGCGCTTGCGCGAAGCCGGAGGTACCGGCGCCGAGCAGGCTCAGGCCCAACGCAAGTGAGACAAGGAATTTTTTCATTTCGGTTTGTTCTTTCGTGCCTAACGTGTCAGAGGGCTTCGCGGCCCGTTTCGCCGGTGCGGATGCGCACGACCTGCTCCAGGTCGTAGACGAAGACCTTGCCGTCGCCGATCTTGCCGGTGCGCGCCGCGCTCTCGACCGCCTCGATGACGCGCTCCACCAGTTCGTCGGCCACAGCGGCTTCGATCTTGACCTTCGGCAGGAAGTCGACGACGTACTCGGCGCCGCGGTACAGCTCGGTGTGGCCTTTCTGGCGTCCAAAGCCCTTGACCTCGGTGACCGTGATGCCCTGCACGCCGATGGCGGACAGTGCCTCGCGCACTTCATCGAGCTTGAATGGTTTGATGATGGCTGTGACCAGCTTCATGATGTTTCTCCTACAGATGAAAGAGGACGGCGCGGCGGCAAGCCGCGCCGCGTGCGTTTACAGCGTCTTGGTCAGCATCACGATGAAGCGGGTCGCGTTGGGCGAGAAGGTGGTCTGGCCGATCGGGCCGATGGGCGTGGGGATGCCCGGGCTGGAGACCAGGTTGAACGCGCTCTGCTCATTGCCGCCCTGGATATAGCCGCCCAGCGTCAGGCCGCTGCCGAAGTCGTAGGCCGCACCGACGTTGTAGTCGAGGTAGTCCTTGTAGCCCAGGCTCTTGATGTCGCTGSTGAAGAAGGTGTAGCCGATRGCTGCCTTCAACGTCACCTTGGGAATGATTTCCTTGGTGTAGGCCAGGTTCARRTARCCGGTGTTGGTGCCGTCCAGGCCCGAACCGCCCTTGTTGCCGGCGTAGTTGAAGTAGTCCTTGGAGACCGTCCACGAGTACTTGGCCGTGAAGGCGCCGATGTTCTCGTCCGCCCAGGTGCCCGCGCCGTAGATTTCGGTGGTGGCGCCGGCGCTGTTGCCGGGGTAGACATAGGTCAGCACGCCGACGTCCCAGTCGATCGGGCCGCCCTTGAACTTGTAGCCGCCGTAGAAGTCCATCTCGACCGAATTGCCAGGCAGCCAGTTGACGCTCGAGTTCCAGTTGCCGATGTAGAAGCCGCTGGAGCCGAAGGCGTAGTCCAGGCCGCCCTGGATCGCCGGCTTGACGTAGTCGGAGTTGGCGAAGCCGTTCTTTCCGATCACGTCCTGGTCCTGCCCGCGGAACTTGTAGTTGGTGGTCAGSGAGACGTTGGCCGTGAGATTCGGCGCCGGTGCKGCAGCGTCGGCGGCGGCCTGCGCGCTGGCGAGCATCGGCAGGGCGGCAAGCGCGCCCACAGCCAGGATCTGGACGGATTTACGGTGCATCATCGAGCGGGACTCCTCGGGCGGTGTTTTGAAAGTGGTTAGGAATCCTTCGCAAGCAGGGAGCGTGCCAAAGCGCATCCCCCCGACGGGGCAGGGTTTTACGCCTGACGCACTTGGTCACAATGAAGAACAAGAGATTGACGCACCATTTTGGTGAAATGGAGCGAAATGAGTCTGTCTTTGGTGCAGAGCCGCGCCTTGCTGGGTCTCGAAGCCCCAAATGTCACGATCGAGGTGCATCTGGCAAACGGATTGCCCAGTTCACGCTGGTCGGCCTGGTCGATGTCGAGGTCAAGGAAGCCCTGGAAAGGGTCCGCTGCGCGATCCAGAACGCCGGTCTCGAATTCCCGACCACCAAGCGGATCACGGTCAACCTGGCGCCGGCCGACCTGCCGAAGGACTCCGGCCGCGAACCTGCCGATCACGCTCGGCATCCTCGCGGCCAGCGGCCAGATCGAGGCCGATCGGTTGGCCGGCACGAATTCGCCGGCGAACTCTCCTTGTCGGGGCAGCTCCGGCCCGTGCGTGGTGCATTGGCCATTGCGCTGGCGCTTCACGTCCGCGGCATCGCCACCCGGTTGGTGCCGCCGGCCGAAAGCGCCCAGGAGGCCGCGCTGGTGCCGGGCGCCGAAGTCTATGGGGCCCGTCACTTGATCGACGTGGTGCGCCAGTTCCTGCCGGCCGGCGCAGTGCCGCCGGCCATCGCGAGGGCCGAGGCGGCCGAGGACGGCTGGGCGCGGGTGCTGGCGGTGCCGCCCGGGGCGCCGGCGCGCCATCCCGACCTGGCCGAAGTGAAGGGGCACGCGGGCGCCAAGCGGGCCCTGGAGATCGCCGCGGCCGGCGGCCAAAGCCTGCTGATGGTGGGCCCGCCTGGCTCGGGCAAGTCGATGCTGGCCCATCGCTTTGCCGGGCTGCTGCCGGCGATGAGCGTTGACGAGGCGCTCGAGAGCGCGGCGGTCGCCAGCCTGGGCGGGCGTTTCGAGACCGCGCAATGGATGCGCCGCCCGACCGCCAGCCCACATCACTCGGCCAGCGCGGTAGCGATGGTGGGCGGCGGATCACCGCCGCGGCCGAAAGAAATCTCGCTGGCCCATCATGGCGTGCTGTTCCTGGACGAGTTCCCCGAGTTCACGCGCTCGGCGCTGGAAGCGCTGCGCGAGCCGCTCGAGACCGGCACCATCACGATCTCGCGAGCGGCGCGACGCTCCGAATTCCCGGCTCGCTTTCAGCTGAGGGGATGAACCCCTGCCCCTGCGGCTGACGTGGATCGACGCTCAAGGCGTGCCGCTGCACGCCGGACCAGGTGGCCTGTTACCAGGGCAAGCGCAGCGGCCCGCTGCTCGACCGCATCGACCTGCACATCGAGGTGCCGAGGGTGTCGGCACCGCAACTGCTGGAGGCCTCGGCCGGCGAGCCGACCGAGACGATCCGCGGGCGAGCCGTGGTGGCGCGCGAACGCGCCCTGGCGCGGCAAGGCGGACCCGACCAGGGCCTGGCGGGAAGCGAGCTCGACCGGCACGCGCCGCTCGAGCCAGCGGCGCTGAAGTTCCTGCGCACCGCGGCGGCTCGGCTGGGCTGGTCGGCCCGCAGCACGCACCGCGCGCTCAAGGTGGCGCGGACCATCGGGGAAGCTGTTCCGTTTACATTCTCTAGCACGGTGTTTCCATGCCGCGGGTCTTCCGGCGTGCGCCGGGGTGCTTGGGCCTGCAGAAAACCGCCGCTTTCGTGAACAACGGCGCATCGCCGCGACCTCCCCCGCGGTGCCCTCTTTCTTCTTTCGGATGGCTTCCTAGAATGCGCCCGCCCTCGACTCCGGTCGGTGGGCTTGTTTGTCACACATGAAGATTCAGGGATCAATAAAAAAATGGAACAGAGCACCTTCAAGAAGCTGTCGGCCGAATTCGTCGGCACGGTCTGGCTCGATTTCGGCGGTTGCGGCAGTGCGGTACTCGCTGCCGCCTTTCCAGGCCTGGGTATCGGCTTCGTCGGTGTCTTGCTGGCCTTCGGCCTCACGGTATTGACCGGCGCCTATGCGCTGGGCCCGATTTGGGCGGCCACTTCAATCCGGCGGTGTCGGTCGGCCTGGTGGTGGGCGGGCGCTTCCGCGCCGCCGAGCTGCCCGGCTACGTCGTCGCCCAGGTGCTCGGCGCCATCGCCGCCGGCTTCATGCTCTTTCTCAACGCCACGGGCAAGCCCGGCGCCGAGATCGGGGGCTTCGCCACCAATGGCTTCGGCGAGCATTCGCCCGGTGGTTTCGGACTGAAGGCGGCGCTGCTGACCGAGTTCGTGCTGACTGCCGTCATCCTGATCGTGATCCTCGGCGCGTCCGCGAAGAACAGCGCCGCGGGCTTCGGCGGCCTGGCGATCGGCCTGTGCCTGACGCTGATCCACCTGGTCTCCATCCCGGTCACCAACACTTCGGTCAATCCAGCGCGCAGCACCGGACCGGCCCTGTTCGGCCCGGCCATTCCCATGGACCAGCTGTGGCTGTTTTGGGTGGCGCCGATCGCGGGGGCGGTAATCGGGGCGGTGATTTACAAGGTGCTGCTCGCGACCCCAGTTGCCGAGGCACGCGCAGGCTCGCTCGACCTTCGGCTCCAGGCCCGATCCGTAGTGCCCGCTGCTGGCGATAGCCGCCGCCTTCGTGACCGTTGCGCAACGTCAATCGGCTTCTGGAGCCCTTGGCGATGTCGCCGCCCAGTGCGTATGTCACTACACCCACCATGCTGCACGTGCTTCGCGGGATGTCGAAATAGATGAACATCTGACGCTGTGCGGTGAACTGGACAGGCGCCTCGTCGCGGACGCTCGAGCACGCCGCGAAGCGGCACGATTTGAGGGTCGCCATAAGCCCGCCGGCGTTGGCCAGAATGTCCGTGATTTCGATCTTCAACACGGGCGCGCCGTCCGAGGTCGCGGTGGGTTGGGCGACGACATACTCGAAGGGTTCCAGCAGTTGGTCTTGCACGGCTTGCTGCAAAGAAGCAGGTACATCGTAACGGTCGTCAGCTTTGGACAGTTGAAGCCCTTCGGCGTCTTGCGCCGTATGCGATGGATGGCATCACAACGGTATTGCGTGCCGTCGCAGCTGGCGGCGGCAGTTCTGGCGCTCATCGGTTCTCCGACGCATTGGTAAGTCAAAGAGTCGTCGTGGAGAGGCAGGAAGCAGCAGATGGCCGATCAGGTCGCCGCCCGAGACGACGCTCGCTTCCTCGCCCCCATTCACCCAACGTCGACGCTGCGGGCGCCGCGTAGCCCGGATTCTGGTTTCAGGACGTCCTTCAAACCTTCCGCTGCAGCGAAAGCAGGCGTTTCGCAGAAAAACGAAGAAGCATCGCCATGCCCAGGTGGCCCCGCTGACGCCAACGCGGCGCCCAGTAGAGTTGCCCCATGCCCTTCTCCCCTTCACCGCGGCCTACCTACGACCGCCGCCTCGTCGGATGGCTGTCGTTGGGCCAGCTCATCACCTGGGGCAGCGTCTTCTACACCTTCGCGCTATTGATGGAGCCGGTGGAGCGCGAGCTTGGCCTGAGCCGGGCCCAGTCCTCGCTCGCCTTCAGCCTCGCGCTGCTGGCCGAAGGCGCCATGGCCTGGCCTGTCGGCCGGTGGATCGACCGCGGCCACGAGCGCGCGGTGATGACCGGCGGCTCGCTGCTGATCGCCGCCGGCTTGCTGCTGCACAGCGTGGTCCACAGCGCGGCCGGCTTCTATGTGGCCTGGCTGCTGCTCGGCACGGCGCTCTCGGCCACGCTTTACACCCCGGCCTTCGCGGTCGTCACGCGCCGCTTTCCGAACGACTTCCGGCGCGCGATCATCACGCTCACCTTCCTCGGCGGGCTGGCCAGCACGGTCTTCATCCCGCTCGACGCCTGGCTGATCGCCCGACTGGGCTGGCGCCATGCGCTGTGGGTGCTGGCCGCGATCCACCTGCTGCTGTGCGCGCCGCTGCATGCGTCGATCCTGCGCCATGCGCCGAAGCGCAGCGTGGCCGCCCCGGCGACGAGCGCTGCAGCGCGGCGATCCGTCGGCCACTACCTGCGCAGCGCGCCCTTCCTGTTGATCGGTGTCTTCACCGTGCTGCTGATGGCGGTCACCGCTGCGCTGCCGCCGCACATGGTGAGTCTGCTGCGCGGCGCCGGGTTGTCGGAGACCTGGGCCATCGCGGTGCCGGCTGCCATCGGCATCGTGCAGGTGTTTGGCCGCGCCATGCTCTATGTCTTCGAGCATCACTTCGACCTGCACCTGGCGAACCGGCTGATCCCCTGCCTGATCCCGATCGGCCTCGCGACACTGCTGGCCGGCGCCGGCCATCCCGGAGCGGCGCTGGCCTTCGTGCTGTTCTACGGCATGGGCAACGGCATGCTGACCATCGTCAAGGGCACCGCGATCGCCCAGTACGTGAACCGCGAGCACGTCGCCACGCTCAACGGCGCGCTCGGCCTGCCCAGCGCAATCGCCCGCGCCCTCGCGCCACTGATGCTGGGCCTGCTGTGGACGCCCGCGGGCGGCTACACCGCCGGCGTGTGGATCCTGCTGGCAGCAAGCCTGGTCGCCGTGCTGGCCCTGCTCGCCGCCCAGCGCAGGCGAGTCAAATAATCCCGCGGCCCGCGAGATTGCGCATCAGCGCGCCGATGCCGAAGGTCCAGCGCGGCGCCTGGTCGGCATGCACCACGCGGTTGTGAAGCGCGCCGACTTCGGGCGCCGAGATCGTCACCTGGTCGCCGACAACGTGCGTGAAGCCCTGGCCCGGGCCATGGCGGTCCTGGGTCGGCGCGAACATGGTGCCGAGGAACAGCATCAGCCCATCGGGGTAGGCATGGTGCGGGCCGATCGCCTGCGACACCAGGTCGAGCGGGTCGCGGCTGATCTTCGCCAGCGAGCTGGCGCCGTCGAGCGTGAAGCCCTCGGGGCCGACCACCCGCAGCGCCACCGTGATGCGGCGCACGTCGTCGATGCCGAAGTGCTCGTCGAACAGGCGGATGAAGGGGCCGATCGCGCACGACGCATTGTTGTCCTTGGCCTTGCCGAGCAGCAGCGCGCTGCGGCCCTCGAAATCGCGCAGGTTGACGTCGTTGCCGAGCGCCGCACCGAGCGTGCGGCCGCGGCTGTCGACCGCCAGCACGACCTCGGGCTCGGGGTTGTTCCAGATCGAGCCCGAGTGGATGCCGACGTCGGCGCCGGTGCCCACGGCGGCCAGCACCGGCGCCTTGGTGAAGATTTCGGCGTCGGGCCCGATGCCGACCTCGAGGTACTGCGACCAGGCGCCCTGCGCAATCAGCACCTCCTTGACCTTGGCGGCCTGCGCCGACCCGGGCACGATGCCGGCCAGGTTGTCGCCGAGCACGCCGCCGAGCGCGGCGCGGATCGACTCGGCCTTGGAGGCATCGCCGCGCGACTGCTCCTCGATCACGCGCTCCAGCAGGCTGGCGATGAAGGTCACGCCGCTGGCCTTGACGGCCTGCAGGTCGCAGGGCGCGAGCAGCCACGGATGCTGCGGGTCGCGGCCGGCCTCGTCGCTGTTGGCGAGCGCCTGTTCGAGCGACGCCACACGCTGCGTGCTCTCGTCGCGCAGGGCCTCGCGCACTGCGCCGACCGGGTCGTCGTGCTCCAGCAACTGGCTCGCGGTAGCGGCGACGCGCGAAAGATCGTGCAGGCCGCCCTCGTGCACCGCGACCAGCACCGGTCCGACGTCGGGCAGCCAGAGGCGCCCGACCAGGGTGGCGCGCTCGGCATCGCGAGGCAGGGACTGGGCGGGCGAAAGAATCGAGGTCATGCGAAGGTCTCCGGGGGCTGCGGCGGGCCGGTGATTCGGCCTCTACGCCGCAGATCGTAAGGGAGTCTCAGCGCGCCGCGGCGTTCGGGCCCTCCGCGCGCAGGCGCGCCACGCTCTTGGGCAGGTCCGGCCACGCCGGCTCCTGCGGCGCGAAGCGGGCCCGCATGTAGCCGGCCAACTCGGCGATCTGCGCGTCGTCGAGCGCCGCACGGAAGGCCGGCATGAAGCCGATGTCGCGCGAAGCCGGCTCGCGCACGCCGTCGAGGATGGTGCGCAGCAGGTTGTCGGGCCGCCCGCTCGTGAGGTTGCTGTTGAGCGCCAGCGGCGTGTTGACGCCGAGCAGCGCCGGGCCGTCGCCATCGTGGTGGCAGGCCGCGCAGGCGCTGTCGAACATGCGCTGCGCGGGGCCGAGCAGGCGGCCCTGCTGCGCCGCCGCTGTGGCGACCACGCGCTGCGCCCGGGCGTCCGCCGCCTCGGGCGTGGTGGCGGGGTTGAAGGACTCCAGATAGCTGGCCATGGCGCGGATGTCGGCGTCCGGCACCGCCGCCAACTCGCGCACCACCTCGGCCATCGGGCCGCCGACGGTGCCGTGCTGTTTCGCATGGCCGTGGCGCAGGTAGCCGTAGAGCGCGTTGGCGGTCCACGGCACGGCCGAACTCGACAGCGCGGTCAGCGCCGGCGCCTCCCAGCCGTCGACCATCGCGCCCGACAGAAAGGCGCTGCCGCCCTGCTCCGCGCCCAGCGCATTGCGCGGCGTGTGGCAGGCGCCGCAGTGGCCGAGTCCATTGACCAGGTAGGCGCCGCGGTTCCATTCGGCGCTCTGCATCGCGACCGGCTGGTAGGGCGCCGGGTCGTGGTACAGCGCATTCCAGCCGGCCATTAGCGGGCGCAGGCCGAACGGGAACCTGAGCTCGGCCGGCGGGGTCTCAGCCCGCACCGGCGGCAGCGACATGAAGTAGGCGTAGAGCGCCTGCAGGTCGTCGTCGCTAGTCTTGGCGAAGGCGGTGTACGGAAAGGCCGGGTACAGGTGATGGCCGTCGCGCGAGATCCCCTCGCGCATCGCGCGCTGGAAGGCCGTGAAGGACCAGCGGCCGAGGCCGGTGTCGGCGTCCGGCGTGAGGTTGGTGGTGTGGAGGGTGCCGAAGGGCGTCTCCATCGCGCGACCGCCGGCGTTGGGCGTGCCGCCCGGCGCCGTGTGGCAGACCGCGCAGTCGCCGAGCGCGGCGAGCCTGCGGCCGCGTTCGACCGTCGCCTCGCTGTAGACAGGCGCGCTGAAGCTGACCGGCGCGATGGCCGAGCGCCAGCCCAGCAGGCCCGCGACCGCGCCAATGCCGCCGACGATCAGCGCCCCGGCGCCGGCCCAGAGGCCGCGGCGCTTCGGCCATGGCGCGGATGCCGGCAGTTCTCCCCGTGTCGCGCCGGGGGCGACTTCACGCCCGGCGGGCGCCGGCAGCGGATTCAGCGCCGCCCGCACCACCTCGGGCGTGAACGGCGGGGCCCGGAATCGCACCCCGGTGGCATCGAAGATCGCATTGGCGATCGCCGCGGTGCCCGGCACCGAGGACGACTCGCCCGCGCCCAGCGGCGGCTCGCCGGGGCGCTGCAGGTGCATCACCTCGATCACCGGCACTTCGCGGAAATTGATGATCGGGTAGCTGCCCCACTCGCGGCTGGCGACCACGCCCGAGGGCGGCACGCCGGGCAGCAGCGCCGCATCCGGCGCGCCTTGCGGCGCGAAGCGGACCTGCTCCTTGAGCGCGCGGCTGGTTGTCTGCACCACGTTGCCGTGGATCTGGTGCTCGACGCCGGCCGGGTTGACCATCAGGCCGGCGTCATGGCCGACGACGACGCGGCGCACATGCACCTCGCCGGTCTTGCGGTTGACCTCGACATCGGCCACCCAGGCCGACCAGGCGGCACCGAAGCCCGGCCACTTGCTGTGCACGTAGCGCGCATAGGCGAAGCCCTGGCCGAACAGGACGTCGCCGCCGGGGCCGAGGCCGCCATCAATGTTCTCCTGGGGACCGCTGCGCATGCGCCAGCCGGCCTTCTGCGCGGTCTCGCGCACCAGTTCGGCGGCGCGCGGATCGTGCAGGTGGCGCAGCCGGAATGCCACCGGATCGACGCCCGCGGCGGTCGCGAGCTCGTCGACGTAGGACTCGTGCGCGAACGAGCTCGGCAGCGCCGAGACGCCGCGCAGCCACGAGGCGCGGACGATCGGCGCCATGTCGTTGACCTTCACGCGCAGGTTGGCGTAGCTGTAGGGCGGGCGCGCAGTGCGGTCGCCCATCTCGAAGGCTTGCGCCGCCGGATCCATGGTGCGCGTCAGCAGCAGCGCCAGCGTGGGCGCGCCGTTCGACGGATAGGAGGTCTCGAAGTCGTAGCCGGCCACGCCGCCCTCGGCATCGAGCCCGCCGTTGATCCGCATCAGCTGCGCGGCGCCCTTGGGCTCCCACAGGTGCTCCTGCTCGCGCGTGAGCTGTACCCGCACCGGGGCGCCGACCGCGCGCGCCAGCAGCGCCGCGTCGGCCGCGACGTCGTCGGCGCCGTTGCGGCCGTAGCAGCCGGCGGCCTCCATGCGCACCACGTCGACCGCGATTTCGTCGAGGCCCATCAGCGTCGCGAGATCGGCGCGCAGCACGTGGGGGTTCTGCGAGCCGGCCCAGACACGCAGGCCGGCCCCGTCACCCGGCTGCCAGTGCGCGAGCGCGCACGAAGGCCCGATCGAAGCGTGCATCTGGTAGGGCCAGACGTAGGTGCGCGGCATCGGCTGCGCGGCACTCGCCAGCGCTGCATCGACATCGCCCTCGTCGACCAGCAAACGCTGCGTCGACGGGTTGGCGCTGATCGCGCCTTCGAGGTCGTCGAGCGAGGGCAGTCCGGGCCAGGCCTTCCAGTGCACGCGCAGTTCGCGCAGGGCCTGTTCGGCACGCTCCTCGCGCTCGGCGACGATGCCGACGAAGTCGCGGATCACGACCACCGCGCGGATGCCCGGGATGTGCGCGATCGAAGACTCGTCGACCGACTCCAGCGTGTTGCCAATGTAGTCGCCATGGTCAGCGCCCGCATAGGGCGGCCGCACGACGCGACCGTGCAGCATACCGGGCAGGCGCATGTCGTGCACGAAGACGGTGTCGCCGGCCAGCTTGGCGGGGATGTCGACGCGCGGCTGCGAGCTGCCGACGATGCGGTAGTCGGCCGGGTCCTTGAGCCGCTGCCCGGCGTCGAGTTGCAGCACGGCCTGGCCGCCCGCCACCAGCTCGCCGATGCCGATGCTGAAGGCCGGATCGTCGTCGGCGAACACCCGTCCCTCGCGCACAGCGAGCAGGTGCTGCTGCACGCCGAAGTGCTCGGCCGCCTGGGCCAGCAGCCAGCCTCGCGCCTGCGCCGCCGCCAGTCGCAGCGGCGCCGCGTGGAGCTGGATCGAGGCGCTGGCGATCGTCGCGCCCTGGTTGGGCGCGCGCGCGGTGTCGCCGAGCATCATGCGGACTTGGGCCATCGGCACGTCGAGCTCTTCGGCCACGATCTGCGACAGCGCCGTCCGGATGCCGGTGCCGAGGTCGACGTGGCCGTTGAGCGCGGTCACGCTGCCGTCGTCCCAGACCGCAAGCAGGACCTCCGGGCCCTCTGCGAGATTGCCCGACACCAGCGCGGGCTGGCCCGGCGACGGCGGCGGGGCCGGGGGCGTCTCGCGCACGACGACGAGAACGCCGTCGGCCTGGAGGAATTCTCTGCGCGTGCGGGGCAGGTCGGCGCGCCGGCTCACGTCTGCGCGCCCTTCGCGATCAGCAGCGCGGCACGTTGCACGGCGGCCAGAATCTCGATGTGCGTCCCGCAGCGGCACAGGTTGCCCGAGAGCTCGCTGCGAATGCGCGCCTCGCTCGGATTCGGTTCGCGCGCCAGCAGCGCCGCGGCCTGCATCACCATGCCATTGAGGCAGTAGCCGCATTGCGCGGCCTGGGAATCCTCGAAGCCCTGCTGCACGGGATGCCAGTGGTCACGCGTGCCCAATCCTTCGAGCGTGGTGATCTCGCGGCCCGCGACGCCGTGCGCCGGAATCACGCAGGCCCGCGCCGCGATGCCGTCGACCCACACGGTGCATGCGCCGCATTGGCCCAGGCCGCAGCCGTACTTGGGACCATTGAGCCCCAGGTCGTTGCGCAGCACATGGAGCAGCGAGGCCTCGTGCGACGCCGCGAGTTCGACGCTGCGTCCGTTGACCTTTAGTGCGAACCCCGGCATCTCTCGGGACGGCCTAGACGATGTCGCTCGATTGGATGCGCTTGACACCCTTGGCGGCCATTTGCTTCCAGGCCGCTGCGAGCGAACCGTTGAGGTCGATGGCGCGGGTCGCGTCCTCGATCACGTAGACCTCGAAGCCGGCCTTGCGTGCATCCATCGCGGTCCAGGCCACGCAGAAGTCGGTCGCCAGACCGGTGACGAACACGGTCTTGACGCCGCGCGTCTTGAGGTAGCCGACCAGGCCGGTCGCGGTCTTGTGGTCGGCTTCCTCAAAGGCCGAGTAGCTGTCCATGCCCTTGTGGAAGCCCTTGCGGATGATGATCTGCGCGGTCGGCAGCTTCAGGTCCTTGTTGAGCGCGGCGTCGTCGGTGCCTTGCACGCAATGGTCAGGCCACAGCACCTGGTTGCCGTAGCTGAGCTTGGTGGTCTCGAAGGGCTTCTTGCCGGCGTGGGTGCTGGCGAAGGACGCGTGGCCCGGCGTGTGCCAGTCCTGCGTGACCACGATGTTGTCGAAGGCCTCGGCCAGCTTGTTGATGACCGGCACCACCTCGGCCCCGCCCTTGACCGGCAGCGTGCCGCCTTCGATGAAGCAGTTCTGCACGTCGACCACGATCAGCGCCGCGTTGGCCGCGGGCTTGATCTTCGCGGCGGCGAAGAGCGGCGAAGCGCCGAGGCCGAGCAGGCCCAGCGCGGCGGTGGACTTCAAGAGGGTTCTGCGGGTGTTGTGCATGGTTGTCGCTCCTCGGGTGGATGAAATCAGACGCTGAGATAGGCCCTGCGCACCTCGTCGTTCGCGGCCAGCTCGGCCATCGACGCGTGGTAGCGGATCTGCCCCTTCTCGAGCACGTAGGCCCGGTCGGACACCAGCTCCGCGAAGTGCATGTTCTGCTCCGACAGCAGGATGCTTACGCCCTGCGCCTTGAGCTCCAGGATCATGTTGGCCATCTGCTCGACGATCACCGGCGCCACCCCTTCGGAGGGTTCGTCGAGCAGCACCAGGTACGGGTTGCCCATCAGCGTGCGCGCCACGGTCAGCATCTGCTGCTCGCCGCCGCTCATGCGGCCGCCCGGGCGGTTCGGCATCTCGCCGAGGTTCGGGAACAGCGTGAACAGGCGCTCGGGCGTCCACAGCGGCGCGTCGCTGCCGTCGTTCCAGCGCCGCGCCGGCTGCTTGCCGACCTCGAGGTTCTCCATCACGCTGAGGTCGGTGAACACGCGCCGGTCCTCGGGCACGAAGCCCAGGCCCAGCCGGGCCGCCACGTGCGGCTCGCTCTTCGAGATGTCGTGGCCGAGGAAGCGCACCGCGCCGCGGCGCTTGGCGAGCATGCCGATCAGCGCCTTCAGCGTGGTCGACTTGCCGGCGCCATTGCGGCCCATGAGCGCGACCACTTCGCCGCGCCGCACTTCGAGGTCGACGTCATAGAGGATCTGCGCGGCGCCGTACCAGGCGCAGAGCGCCTTGGCTTCGAGCAACACTTCATGTGAACTCATGCGTGCTCTCCCACCGCCGCGTTCACCGCGGCCGCTTTCTCTGCAATCTTCTCGAAGGTCTTGCCGCTGCCGAAGTACACCTCCTGCACCTTCGGATGGTCGCGGATCTCGAGCGGCTTGCCCTGCGCGATCAGGCGCCCGCGGGCCAGCACGATCATGCGGTCGGCATAGGCGAACACCACGTCCATGCTGTGCTCGGTGAACAGCACCGCCATGCCGCGGTCGATCACTAGTTGCTTGGTCAGGGCCATCAGCGAGTTGCGTTCCTTGGGCGCCATGCCGGCGGTGGGTTCGTCCATCAGCAGCAGCTTCGGGCTGTTGGCCATCGCGATCGCGAGCTCGACGCGCTTGACGTCGCCGTAGGCCAGCACGCTGCAGGGCCGGTCGGCCTGGGCCTTCATGCCGACCTGGTCGAGCAGCGCCAGCGCCTCGTCGCGCTTGTGGTCAGAGGCGCGGCGCCAGGTCGAGAACAGCTTGTGGTCGTGCGACAGCAAGGCCATCTGCACGTTCTCGGCGACGGTGAGCGAAGCGAAGGTTTCGGCGATCTGGAAAGTGCGGCCGACGCCGAGGCGCCAGATCTCGCGCGGCTTGCGGCCCACCAGCTCCTGGCCGTCGAGCAGGATCGAGCCGCGGTCGGCCTTGAGCTGGCCGTTGACCATGTTGAAGGTGGTCGACTTGCCGGCGCCGTTGGGGCCGATCAGCGCCAGCAGTTCGCCGGCCGCGAGTTCGAAGCTGATGCCGTCGACCGCCTTCACGCCGCCGAAGGACTTGCCCAGTTCATTGACCTTGAGAAGGCTCATGCCTTCACCTCCTTGAGGTCGACCGCCTCGGCCGCGTGGCGGCGCCGGTCGAAGAGCTGCTTGGCGAAGCCCGCGATGCCCTGCGGGAATAGCAGCACCAGCAGCAGGATGATGCCGCCCAACATCGCGCGCCAGTAGTCGGTGTTGCGTGCCACTGTGTCGTGCAGCCAGGTGAAGGTGACCGCGCCGACGACCGGGCCGGCCAGCGTCTGGATGCCGCCCAGCAGCACCATCACGAGGCCGTCGACCGACTTGCCGACGCTGAGTGATTCGGGCGAGATGCTGCCCTTGGAAAACGCATAGAGCGCGCCGGCCAGGCCGGCCGCGGTGCCGGCGATCACGAAGGCGACCCACTGCATGCGCTTGACGTCGATACCGATCGCATCGGCCCGCAGCTGCGAGTCGCGGCCCGCGCGCAGCGCATAGCCGAAGGGCGAGAACAGCACGCGCCGCAGCCACCACACGCCGAGCCCGACCAGCGCCAGCGTGACCCAGTAG
>NZ_JBFUIU010000161.1:0-14229 GCF_056401695.1 Variovorax sp. P4_D9 | reverse complement strand
GTGGCGGTGCGCGCGGAGATGACGCCGTCGTCGGGCGCCAGCACCTGCGTGTTGCGGCCGCGCACCTGCTGCGCCGCCAGTACCGCCTCGGCCGCCTCGACGCGCGCCTTGGCGGTCTGCTCGGCCGTCTGGTACTGGTTGATCAGCTGCTGGCTCATCGCGCCGGTGGCCTGCAGCGTGCGCGCACGCGCCGCGGTGCCGGTGGCGTCGGCGGCGGTGGCGCGGGCCTCGGCCAGCGAGGCCCTGGCCTGCGCGACGTCGGCCTGCACCGACTCGGCCGAGAAGGTGGCAAGCACCTGGCCCTTCTTGACCACGTCGCCGACGTTGACCCGCACCTCGGCCAGCTTGAGGCCATTCGATTCGGAGCCGATGCTTGCTTCCTGCCAGGCCGCGACATTGCCGTTGGCGGCCAGCGTGACGCTGAGCTCGCTGGTCTCGGGCTTGGCGACCGTGACGGTCAGTGAAGGCCGGGCGGTGGCTTCGGACTTCTTTTCGGGCGCGGCGACGGACTTGCCGCGCAGCAGCCAGACGGTGCCTGCGACCAGGACCAGCACGGCGGCCAGCACGGCGAGGAGGGTGGGACGCTTCATTCTTTTCATGGCGACGGTGCAGCGGCAGGGGCCGTGGAGGCAAGGGATTCGGGCCGCGTCCAGCCGCCGCCCATGGCGCGGTAGAGCGAGACCCAGGCTTCGGCGCGCTCGCGCTGCAGCGCCACGCGGGCGGTCTGCGAGACGAACAGCGTGCGCCTCGCATCCTCGAGGTCGAACAGGCTCGCCAGGCCTGTGTTGTAGCGGGCCTGGGTGGCGTCGAAGGAGGTCTGGTAGTTCCGTACCGCGGTATCGGCATCGGCCGCCCGGTCGCTGGTGCTCTGCAGGTTGATCAGCGCTTGTTCGACTTCGCTGACTGCCCGCCGCACGTTGGCGCGGTAGAGCGCCACGGATTCGTCGTAGCGGCCCTTGGCGGCGTCGTAGTTGGCCGCCAGCGTGCCGCCGTCGAAGATCGGAACGGTGAGCGCCAGCGGACCGAGGGTCCAAGTGTCCAGAGTTTCGCTGAATCCGCCGCCGCGCACCTTCAGCACGGCGATCGAGCCCTCGAGCGACAGGCGCGGGAAGCGCTGGGCCAGCGCCGCGCCGGCCTCGGCGCTCGCCGCGGCGACGTCGAGTTCGGCCGCGTAGACGTCCGGCCGCTGCGCCAGCGCCTCGGCCGGCACGCTGTAGACCGCCTGCACGGCCGGCAGCGTGACGTCGATCGGGGCGGTCGCCAGCTTGGGCGCCAGCATCGTTCCCTCGATGCCGGTCAGCGTCACCAGCGCCTGCTGCTGCACGCTGCATAGCGCCCGCTGCTGGGTCAGCCTGCCTGCTGCCTCGGCGGCACTGGCGCGGGCCAGCGCGGCATCGGCGGGGGCCGTGAACCCGGCCTGCGCCGACAGCTCGGTCAGGCGCGCGGACTCGGCGCGCGACTGCGCGTCGGACGTCGACACCACCAGCTGGCGTCGGCAGGCCCGTTCGGCGAGATAGGCGTTGGCGGTCTCGGCCGCCACCGAGACCCGGGCGTCGTGCCAGCGTGCGTCGGCGCCCGCGTAGCGCGACTGGGTGGCATCGCGGCTAGCGCGCAGGCCGCCGAACAGGTCTATCTCCCAGCTCGACTGCAGGCCGGCCTGCTGGGTGCTGATCGGCGGGATGTCGGTGCCGATGGCACCGGTCGCGCCGGTCGTGAAGCCCGAGGTCGGCGAGTTGCCGCGGCTGGCCGACAGCGAGCCGTTGAGGTTCGGCACCAGCGCCGCGCCGGCCGCGACGCGCGAGGCGCGGGCTTCGCCGATGCGGGCCTGGGCGCTGGCCACGGTCGGGCTGGCGGCCTCGGCGGCGACGATCAGCTCGACCAGCAGCGGGTCGTTGAGCTGACGCCACCATTCGGCCAACGAGGGCATCGAGCCGCCGTGCGGCAGGGCCGCGGTGCCGGCCGGCAGGGGTGTTTGCCACTGCGCCGGGGTCGGGGCGGCCACCTGCCCGGGCGGGCGCGGAACGGCGCAGGCGGCAAGCAGCAGGGGAGCGACGAGAAGAAGCGCAGGGCGCCGGGAGTTCCTCATGATTCCGCAAGAAAGGCGTGACGTGCACGGCGAACGGGTGGTGGCGCAGGGGCGTCGGCAGACGGCCGGTGGACCGTGCAAGGGGCGCAGCATAGCAAGGCCCCATGAGCCACTCTGTAGTCGCGCACCGCATCTGCAAAAGCCATTGATGGTACCGACTCAGCACTGTCGGATCGATCCGAGTCGGACGACGGATCGATGCTTGCGAAGCACCGGATTCATCCGATTCGATGCGCGCTACGATCCCGCCATGCCGTCCGCCACCGCCGCACCCCCCGCCTTGCCGCTCGATGCCGAAGGCATCCTCGCGCTCGCCGCGCGCTCGATGTTCCACCTGTTCTCCAGCATCAGCCAGGGCATGTTCCTGGTCGACCGCAGCGGCCGCATCGTCTGGGTCAACGAGGGCTACCGGCGCTTCCTGCCGGCGCTGGGCTTCTCGTCGATCGACCAGTTCCTGGGCCATCTGGTGGAAGACGTCATTCCCAACACCCAGATGCGCCGCGTGCTCGACACCGGCGAGCCGATCCTGATCGACCTGCTGACCAATAAGGCCGGCACTTTCGTGGTCAGCCGCATCCCGCTGCGCGAAGAGCGCGAGGGCGACGGCGGAGCCGCGCCCGGCGAGGTGATCGGTGCCATCGGCATCGTGCTGTTCGACCATCCCGAGACCACGCTGCAGCCCTTGATCAGCAAGTTCGCGCTGCTGCAGCGCGATCTCGACGACGCCCGCCGTGAACTCGCGAGCCAGCGCGCCAACCCGCTCTACCAGCAGTCGGCCGACGGGCAGCGGCGCTCGAAGTACACCTTCGCGAGCTTCATTGGCAGCAGCCCGGCGGCGGTCGAGGTCAAGCGCCACGCCCGGCGCGCGGCGCAGTCGTCGAGTCCGGTGCTGCTGCTCGGCGAGACCGGCACCGGCAAGGAACTGCTGGCTCATGCGATCCATGCCGCCTCGGCGCGTGCCGGCGGCATGTTCGTCAGCGTCAACATCGCGGCCGTGCCCGACACCCTGCTCGAGGCCGAGTTCTTCGGCGTCGCCCCGGGCGCTTTCACCGGCGCCGACCGCAAGGCTCGCGAGGGCAAGTTCAAGCTGGCCGACGGTGGCACCCTGTTCCTCGACGAGATCGGCGACATGCCGCTGGGCCTGCAGGCCAAGCTGCTGCGCGCGCTGCAGGAGGGCGAGATCGAGCCGCTGGGCTCCAACAAGCTGGTGCCCTTCGACGCCCGCGTGATCGCCGCCACCTCGCGCGACCTCGCGTCGTTGGTCAGGGAAGGGCGCTTCCGTGAAGACCTCTACTACCGGCTCAACGTGCTGCCGGTGCGGGTGCCGCCGCTGCGCGAGCGGCGCGCCGACATCCCGGCGCTGGTCGAGGCGCTCGGCGAGGACATGGCGCTGCGCAGCGGTGAGGCGCCGCCCGAACTCACGCCCGATGCGCTGGCCTTGCTGGCCGCGCAGCACTGGCGCGGCAACATCCGCGAGCTGCGCAACGTGCTCGAGCAGGTGACGATGCGCAGCGATTCGCAGCGAATCGACGCCGCGCAGCTCGAGCGCATCCTGCGCGAGGCCGGGCAGGAGACGATCGCGGCGCCCGAGCCGCTGCCGAGCGCGGCCGCCGATTCGGCCGAAGGCGCGGCCTTGCTGCGGCCGCTGGCCCAGCAGGTGGCAGAGCTTGAGCGCCGTGCGATCGCCGCCGCGATGGCCGCGACCGGCGGCAACAAGCTGGCGACCTCGCGGCTGCTCGGCATCTCGCGCGCGACGCTCTACGAACGTCTGGAAAACCCTGAATAAAAAACATGCAACTGCCTGAATTTTGGACAGTGGAACTGTCTTGATTTCAGGCTTTCCAGGCGCAAACCAAGGGAAAGTCCTTTGTTTTCAAGGCGATGGCGGCTGGCATGAACTGTGCAATATTCAGCCATCACCTTCAGGAGACAAAGAATGCAACGTCGCTACCTCGTCGCGCTGGCCAGCTTGGCCGCCGCAGGTGCCCTGGCCTTCCCGGCCTGGGCCCAGTCCAACGAGATCAAGATCGCCCACGTCTACAGCAAGACCGGTCCGCTAGAAGCCTACGGCAAGCAGACCCAGACCGGCTTCATAATGGGCCTGGACTACGCGACCGGCGGCACCATGACCGTCAACGGCAAGAAGATCGTCGTCATCGAGAAGGACGACCAGGGCAAGCCCGACCTCGGCAAGTCGCTGCTGGCTGCGGCGTATGCCGACGACAAGGCCGCGCTGGCGGTCGGCCCGACCTCGTCGGGCGTCGCGCTCGCGATGCTGCCGGTGGCCGAGGAATACAAGAAGATCCTGCTGGTCGAACCCGCGGTGGCCGATTCGATCACCGGCGACAAGTGGAACAAGTACATCTTCCGCACCGGCCGCAACAGCTCGCAGGACGCGATCTCGAACGCGGTCGCGATCGACAAGCCCGGCGTCACCGTGGCCACGCTGGCTCAGGACAACGCCTTCGGCCGCGACGGCGTGAAAGCCTTCAAGGACGCGCTCAAGAAGGCCAAGCTGGCGCACGAGGAATACCTGCCGCCGGCCACCACCGACTTCACGGCCGGCGCCCAGCGATTGATCGACAAGCTCAAGGACCAGCCGGGCCGCAAGATCATCTGGATCGTCTGGGCCGGTGCCGGCAATCCGTTCAAGATCGTCGACCTCGACTTGAAGCGCTACGGCATCGAGATCGCGACCGGCGGCAACATCCTGCCCGCGATGGCGGCCTACAAGGCGCTGCCGGGCATGGAAGGCGCGGCCTACTACTACTTCGGCATTCCGAAGAATCCGGTCAACGAGGCCATGGTCTCGATGCACTACAAGGAATTCAAGACGCCGCCGGACTTCTTCACGGCCGGCGGCTTTTCGGCCGCGATGGCGGTGGTGACGGCGCTCAAGAAAACTGGCGGCGACACCAGCACCAACAAGCTGATCACGGCGATGGAAGGCATGAGCTTCGACACGCCGAAGGGCAAGATGACCTTCCGCAAGGAAGACCACCAAGCGATGCAGAGCATGTACCACTTCAAGATCAAGGTCGACCCGGCGTTCGCCTGGGGCGTGCCTGAGCTGGTGCATGAGATCAAGCCCGAAGAGATGGATATCCCCATCAGAAATAAACGCTGACCCCCAGGTTGCCCCGCACTTCGTGTCGGGGCGCCCACCCCCTGTCAGGGGGCAACACCAGCGGCCCGGCGAAGCCGGTTCCGCGGTGTTTCACGAACGGGCCTGGCTGCGCCGGCCGCGGAATTCACTCTCCATGCTCGAAACTACTGATCTCACCATTCGCTTCGGCGGACATGTGGCGGTGAATGCTGTGTCCTGCGCGTTCGCGCCGGGCACGCTCACTGCGATCGTCGGGCCCAACGGGGCCGGCAAGACCACGTACTTCAACCTGATCTCGGGGCAGCTCAAGGCGTCCGCGGGCACGGTGTCGCTCGACGGGCACTTGCTCTCCGGCCTGCCGGCCTCGGCGCGGACGCGGGCCGGGTTGGGCCGCGCCTTCCAGCTCACGAACCTGTTCCCGAACCTCACGGTGCTCGAGAACGTGCGGCTCGCGGTGCAGGCGACGCGCGAGGGCGCGCACCGGCGCGGCCTCAACCTGTGGAGCATCTGGAGCGACCATCGCGCGCTGACCGAGCGCGCCGACCGGATCCTGGCCGACGTCGCGCTGAAGTCCAAGGAACACGCGACCGTCGCCAGCCTGCCGCACGGCGACCAGCGCAAGCTCGAAGTGGCCCTCCTGATGGCGCTCGAACCTAAGGTCTTCATGTTCGACGAACCCACCGCGGGCATGAACGCGGCGGAGGCGCCGGTGATCCTCGACCTGATCCGGAAACTCAAGCAGGACAAGAGCAAGACCATCCTCTTGGTCGAGCACAAGATGGACGTGGTGCGCGAACTCGCCGACCGCATCATCGTGCTGCACAACGGGCAGTTGGTGGCCGATGGTGAACCGTCGGAAGTGATCGCCTCGCCGATTGTGCAAGAGGCTTACCTGGGCGTTGCGAAGGAGGCGGCATGAGCACGAATCTGCTCGAAATGTCCGGCGTGCACACGCACATCGGCGCTTATCACATCCTGCACGGCGTCGACCTGGCCGTGCCGCGCGGCCAGCTCACGATGCTGCTGGGCCGCAACGGCGCCGGCAAGACCACCACGCTGCGCACGCTGATGGGCCTCTGGCATGCGTCGCAGGGAAGCGTGCGCTTCGGCGACAAGGACATCACCGCGCTGCACACGCCGCAGATCGCCGAGCTCGGCATCGCCTACGTGCCCGAGAACATGGGCATCTTCTCGGACCTGACGGTGAAGGAGAACATGCTGCTGGCCGCCCGCCGCGCGAAGAACGCCGAGCAGATGGACGACGCGCGATTGAAGTGGATCTTCAAGCTCTTCCCGGCGGTCGAGAAATTCTGGAACCACCCGGCGGGCAAGCTGTCGGGCGGGCAGAAGCAGATGCTCGCGGTGTCGCGCGCGATTGTCGAGCCGCGCGAACTGCTGGTCATCGACGAGCCCAGCAAGGGCCTGGCGCCGGCCATCATCAACAACATGATCGATGCCTTCGGCGAACTCAAGCGCAGCGGCGTGACGATCCTGCTGGTCGAGCAGAACATCAGCTTCGCGCAGCGCCTGGGCGACACGGTGGCCGTGATGGACAACGGCCGCGTAGTGCACAGCGGCAGCATGGCCGCGTTCTCTGCCGACGAAGGACTGCAGCAATCCCTGCTCGGACTCGCACTATGAAAAACATCGACTTCGACTGGAAGCCGCTGCTGCTGGTGCCGATTCTGGCGCTCGTCGCGCTACCGCTCACCGGCTCGGTCTCGACCTGGCTCACGCTCACGGTCGCCGGACTCGCGATGGGCATGATCATCTTCATCATCGCCTCGGGCCTGACCTTGATCTTCGGCCTCATGGACGTGCTCAACTTCGGTCATGGCGTGTTCATCGCGCTCGGTGCCTTCGTGGCCAGCAGCGTGCTGGGCCTGATGGGCGACTGGACCGGCTCGGGCGAGCTGTGGCGCAACCTGGTGGCGGTATTCCCGGCGATGCTGGTCGCGATGGCCGTGGCCGGCGCGGTCGGCCTGGCCTTCGAGCGCTTCATCGTGCGGCCGGTGTACGGCCAGCACCTGAAGCAGATCCTCATCACGATGGGCGGCATGATCATCGGCGAGGAACTGATCAAGGTGATCTGGGGCCCGGCGCAAATCCCGCTGCCGCTGCCCGAGGCGCTGCGCGGCTCGCTGCTGATCGGCGATGCGGCGATCAGCAAGTACCGCATCCTCGCGGTGGTGATCGGCGTCTTCGTCTTCGGCCTGCTGGCCTGGACGCTGGGCCGGACCAAGATCGGCCTCCTGATCCGCGCCGGGGTGCAGGACCGCGAGATGGTCGAGTCGCTCGGCTACCGCATCGGCCGGCTGTTCGTCGGCGTCTTCGTGGTCGGCAGTGCGCTGGCGGGCCTCGGCGGCGTGATGTGGGGGCTGTTCCAGCAGAACCTGATCCCGCAGATGGGCGCGCAGGTCAACGTGCTGATCTTCATCGTGATCATCATCGGCGGACTGGGCTCCACGGCCGGTGCCCTGATCGGCGCCTTGCTGGTCGGCCTGATGACCAACTACATCGGCTTTATCGTTCCGACGCTGACCCAGTTCGCGAGCATCTTCCTGATGGTGGCCGTGCTGCTCTGGCGCCCGCAGGGCGTGTACCCGGTGGCCAATCGCTGAAAAGAGAACCATGCTGTCCCGTCTCCTTTCCAACGACCTGCCGCGCAGCCGCCTGCTGGCGCTGCTGCTCGCGGCCCTGGTGCTGTCGCTGGCCTTCGCACCCTTCCTGTTCCCGGGCGTCAAGGCGCTCAGCGTCGCGGCCAAGATCCTGGTCTTCATCGTGCTCGTCGCGAGCTTCGACCTGCTGCTGGGCTACACCGGGATCGTGAGCTTCGCCCACACGATGTTCTTCGGCATCGGCGCCTACGGCATCGCGATCTCGGCCAGCCGCCTGGGCGCCAACTGGGGCGCGGTGGCGCTCGGGCTCGGTGCCGCGCTGGCGATATCGCTGGTGCTGTCGCTGGCGATCGGCCTGTTCTCGCTGCGGGTGAGGGCGATCTTCTTCGCGATGATCACGCTGGCGGTGGCCTCGGCCTTCCAGACGCTGGCCTCGCAGATGTCCGACTTCACCGGCGGCGAGGACGGCCTGACCTTCAAGCTGCCGGAGCTGATCTCGCCGAGCTTCGAGTTCGCCGAGGAGCCTTTCCTCGGCGTCTCGCTCGACGGCCGGCTGCTGTGCTACTACCTGCTCTTCGTCGCCACGGTGCTGCTGGTGCTGGCGCTGCTGCGGATCGTGAATTCGCCCTTCGGCCGCGTGCTGCAGGCGATCCGCGAGAACGAGTTCCGCGCCGAGGCGATCGGGTACCGCGTGGTGGTCTACCGCACCACGGCTTCGGTGCTGTCGGCGCTGTTTGCAACGCTGGCCGGCGCCATGCTCGCGATCTGGCTGCGCTACAACGGGCCCGACACTTCGCTGAGCTTCGAGATCATGGTCGACGTGCTGCTGATCGTCGTGATCGGCGGCATGGGAACGATCTATGGCGCCGTGGTCGGCGCGGTGCTGTTCGTGATCGCGCAGAGCTACCTGCAGGACCTGCTGCGCATCGGCAGCGAGGCGGCAAGCGGGCTCGGCTGGCTGTCGGCCCTGCTGTCGCCCGACCGCTGGCTGTTGTGGCTCGGGGTGCTGTTCGTGCTCTCCGTCTATTACTTCCCGACCGGCATCGTCGGCCGTTTGCGTGCGAGGGCCTTGAGATGAATCTGCCGAGCTCCAACTACCTCCAGATCGCCGGCCGCGAGATCCATTGGCTCGACTGGGGCCCGCGCGAGGGACCGGTGGTGCTCGCCTGGCATGGCCTGGCGCGCACTTGCCGCGACATGGACGAACTGGCCGAGCATTTCGCCGAGCGCGGCTTTCGCGTGATCTGCCCGGACACCATCGGCCGCGGATTGAGCCAGTGGAGCCCGGCGCCCGACGAGGAATACCAACTGTCCTTCTACGGCCGGCTCGCGTTCGGGCTGATCGACGAACTGAAGCTGCAGCGGGTGCACTGGATCGGGACCTCGATGGGCGGCGCGATCGGCATGGTCTGCGCCTCGGGCCTGCTCGAGCCGACCATGAAGCCGCGCATCGCGAGCCTGGTGCTCAATGACAACGCGCCGCAGATCGCAGCCGCCGCGGTCGCGCGCATCCGCTCCTATGCCGGCCATCCGCCGGCCTTCGACACGGTGGCGGAACTGGAGCAGTTCTTCCGCACCGTCTACAAGCCCTATGGCTGGCTCAGCGATGCCCAATGGCGCCGCTTGACCGAGAGCTCGATCCGGCGTCTGCCCGACGGCCGCGTGACGCCGCACTACGACCCGGCGATGGTGCGGCAGTTCGAGGCCCATCCGGACGACTACCTGCTGTGGACGCACTACGACGCGATCGAGGCACCGGTCCTGTGCCTGCGCGGCGTCGATTCCGACCTGGTGCTGCCCGAGACCCTGGTGGAGATGCGCAGCCGCGGCCCCGGGGCCGCCGGCCGCCTGCAGATCATTGAAGTGCCGGGCTGCGGCCATGCGCCGGCGCTCAATGTGCCCGGGCACCTGGAKCCGATCGAGGCCTTTATGCGCGCCGCCGGCACCTGAAGCGCGGCGGGCCGACAATCGGCCCGCTCATTCAATTCGGAGACTTCTTTCATGGCGCTCTCGTTCTACGATATTTCGGTCCCGGTTTTCGTCCGCGGCCTCGGTCAACTCTCGCATGTGCTCGACAAAGGGCTGGCGCACGCGCAGGCCGCCGGCATCGATTCGGTCGAACTCGTCAATGCGCGGCTGGCGCCCGACATGTTCACGCTGGCGGGTCAGGTGCAAAGCGCCAGCGATGCCTCGAAGCTCGGCACCGCACGCATCGCCGGCATCACGGCGCCGAGCTTTCCCGACACCGAGAGCACCTACGCGGAGCTGCAGGCGCGGGTCGCGAAGACGATCGAATTCCTCAACGGCGTCGACCGCGCAAGCGTCGACGGCGCCGAGGCGCGCGAGGTCGTGATGAAAGTGCGCGGCAACGAACTCAAGTTCACGGCCGAGCGCTACCTGCTGCAGTTCGCACTGCCGAACTTCTTCTTTCACGTCACGACCGCCTATGACGTGCTGCGGCACCGTGGCGTGCCGCTGAGCAAGCTCGACTACCTCGGGCGCTTCTGAAACGCGACGGCTAGAGTCGGGTCGGCCAGCCGCCGAGGTTCCGCTCGGCAATGCCGCTGAGCGCAGTGATCCAGGCCGGGCTGTCGTTGAGGCAGGGGATGTAGTGAAATTCCTTGCCGCCTGACGCGATGAAGGCTTCTCGGCCTTCCATCGCGATTTCTTCCAGGGTCTCGAGGCAGTCGGCCGGAAAACCGGGGCACAAGACGTCGACCCGGGCGACGCCAGCCCTGCCCAGCTCGCGCAGCGTCGGTTCGGTGTAGGGCTCGAGCCACTTGGCGCGGCCGAAGCGCGACTGGAAGGTCACGCGGTACTGCGCCGGCGCGAGGGCGAGCCGCGCGGCGAGCAGGCCGGCGGTGGCCAGGCACTGCGCCTGGTAGGGATCGCCGAGCCGGATATTGCGCTCGGGAATGCCGTGGAAGCTCATCACGAGCTGGTCGCCGCGGCCGTTGTGCTGCCAGTGGCGCTGCACGCTCTGCGCCAGCGCGTCGACGTAGAGCGGATCGTCGTGGTAGTCGTTGACGAAGCGGAATTCCGGCAGCCTTCGCATTCGTCCGCTCCAGGCATTGACCGCATCGATCACGCTGGCGGTGGTGGTGGCCGAGTACTGGGGGTAGGCCTGCAGCACCAGCACCCGCGTCGCACCCGCGGCGGTGAGCGCGTCCAGCCGGRCGGCGATCGATGGAATCCCGTAGCGCATGGCGTCGACCACCTTGAGCCGATGGCCGCGCTCGCCGAGCCAGCCGGCCAGCAGCACGGCCTGCTTGCGGGTCCAGACCTTGAGCGGCGAGCCCTCGGGGGTCCAGATGCTGGCGTACTTGGCGGCCGACTTGGCCGGCCGGGTGCGCAGGATGATGCCGTGCAGGATCAGCGCCCACAGCAGGCGCGGGATCTCGACCACGCGCGGGTCGCCAAGGAAGTCGGCGAGGTAGGGGCGCACCGCCTGGGCGGTGGGCTCGTCCGGGGAGCCGAGGTTGCACCAGAGCACCGCGGTGCGCTCCGGGGCGATGCCGGCAGCGGCCGGGTCAGGGGAAAAGGGCATGCGATATTCTCGGGCATGCCCATTGCGACCCCCGATTCCCTCGCCCTCGACGTCAAGCGCATCGCCGCGATCTCGCTCGATCTCGATGACACGCTGTGGCCGGTCTGGCCGACCATCGAGCGTGCTGAGCGCGTGCTGCACGACTGGCTGCTGCGCGAGGCACCGAAGACCGCCGACCTGCTGCTGACGCCCGGCGTGCTGCGCGAATTGCGCGAAGCCACTGCCAAGGAGCGCAGCGACCTCGCGCACGACCTGAGCGCGCTGCGCCGCGAGTCGATCCGCGGCGCATTGCGGCGCGCCGGCGAAGACCCGGCGTTGGCCGAGCCGGCTTTCGAGGTCTTCTTCGCCGAGCGCCAGCGCGTCACGCTCTACGACGACGCGCTGCCGGCGCTCCGGTGGCTCAGCGAGCGCTATCCGCTGGTGGCGGTGTCCAACGGCAACGCCGACATCCATCGCACCGGCGTTGGACGCTGGTTCCGCGCGGCCTTCAACGCGCGCGAATTCGGCAGCGGCAAGCCGCACGCCCCGATCTTCCGCGCCGCCGCGGCCTCGGTCGGGCTGTTGCCCAAGGACATGCTGCATGTCGGCGACGACGCGGCGCTCGACGTGGCGGGCGCGCTCGATGCCGGCATGCAGGCCGCTTGGCTGGTGCGCGAGGAGCGCCCCTGGGAGCACGGCGCGCGGCCGCAGCTGATCGTGCCGAACCTGCACGCGCTGTGCGTGACGCTCGACAGCGCGCGAGGCTGACTCGGGACTGATTCGGTGAGCTGCGGCGCCTGAAGCCGCTTCGGGGGAGCTACCTCGGCCCGCCGATCGCGCGCGCCACGCCTTCGTTCACCGTGGACTGGAGGTTGAAGTTCTTGACCATCCCGAGCCCGTTGCTGCTGGCGTCGATCACGGTCCGGTTCACGATGTGCTGGTTGTCCAGGGTGTTCTGGATTACGGTGCCGGAGGTGCCGGCCTGCTGCGGCTCGAAGATGTTGCCGGGTCCGTTCTGGACCAGGTTCAGGGCCGCCATCTGCTTGTTGAGCTGCGCTGCCTGCGCGGCGCTGAGGTTGTTCAACTGCCCGAAGTTCAGCGTGGTCTGCGTCACCAGGCTGCCATTGATGTAGACCGCGCGCGAGATGCCGAAGGTCACCATCAGGCCGTTGCCGGTGTCGAAGCCGCCGCGCAGGTGGTCCAGCGTGGTGTCGCCGACGGCCATCCAGATCTCGGCGCGCCGCTCGACGGGATCGACCGGTCCGTCGGCCCATGCGGAGGCGCTGAAGGCGCCCGCGAGCACCGACAGGACCAGGGCCGACCACAGCGCCGGGCGCATCAGAAATCTCCCGGCCCGAACTTGGGCATCGTGATGTCGGTCATGCCGTCGCGTGCGATGCCGGTGCTCACCGGAGCACGCGGCGCTGCGCGCCAGTCGGCCGCCAGGTTGAAGCGGGCCGACTCCATCCGGTTGTGGATCACGAACAGCAGGCCGTTCTGCCAGACCTTCTCGAAGGTCTTGCGCGGCATGGCGCGTGTCCCCAGCGCCGGGTCGCCCAGCAGCACCCGGTCCGCCTGCACGCCCTTGACGACCACGAAGTGGTGGTAGCCGTCGGAGTTGATCAGCACGATGGCCGGAACGCGGGCCTCGTTGAGCTTGTCCAGCGGCTGCTCGAAACCATCGGCCTCGAAGCCTTGCGCCGCCAGGAAGCGTTTCATGTCGAGCAGCGAGAAGCCTTCGGTGTGGATCTTCCTCTGGTCGCCATGCTCGTACATCGCCTGGAACACGGTTTCCTCGGTCACCGGAAAACCGTAGTGGTGGGTGAGCAGCGTGGCCAGGGCCGCCGAACCGCAGCTGAAGTCGTACTTCTGGATCAGCGTGCGCCCGGTACGCGCCTGCTTTAAGCTGGTCAATGGAATCACGACGTCGCCCATGGCGATCGACGGCATGTACGCGCCGTCGGCGGCGGCCAGGTCGGCCGTCGCCAACAACGCGATGCAGAGCAACAGGCGGCGCATGATGCCTGCCCTCAGTTCATCTGCAGATTGAGGATCGTCGCGTTCTGTATCAGCACGTTGGCGCCGCTGTTCTGGATCACGGTCGGCAGCCCGTTCATGTTGGCGAACGAACCGGCACTGATCGTGTTGTCGCCCGTCGTCACGTTGCGCGCCGAGTTGCCGGCGGTGACGCCGTGCAGCGTCATGTCGTTGTTCACGACTTCGGCGCCGCCGCGGGTCTTGGCCAGCGTGTCCGCATCGACAGGCTGGGCGACGAAGGCCACACTACGAGCCCCGGAGCCGGGCGCTTCGCGCGTCGGCTGCGAGGTCTGCGCCGCCACCGTCGCCGGCAGCAGGATCCCGAGGGCCATGCAAATGGGCCCCAAGCGGGTGATGGATGTCATGGCGTCTCCCTTTGGCCTGCGGTGAGAGTGGGCCGATCCTCGCCGTACGCCCGGCGATCCGGGCTGCACGGCGACGATCGGTCTCACGCTTCGATCAGCGTCCCACGGACAGGTTGGCCTGCACGTTCACGCTTTGCTGAACCATCGAGGCGATGCCGCTGTTCTGGTTCGCGACCATGATGCCCGCCGCCGTCTGGCCGACGCTGGTCATGGTGTTGGACATGTTGAACGTGCCGGCATTGACGGTTGCCGTACCGCCTGCGCCGCCCGTGCCACCGTTGCCGGTGCCGCCGGTTCCGCCGTTGCCGGTATTGGTTCCGCCGTTGCCAGCGCCGCCTGCACCGCCCGTGCCGCTACCGCCCGCGCCGCCGGCGCCTGCGGTGTTGTTGCCGTTGCTGGCGCTGCCGTTGGTGGCGCTGCCGACAGTGCTCGAACCGCCGGCGCCGCCCGTGCCCGCGCCGCCGGTCTGGGTGCCGGTCGCGGTGCTGGTG
>NZ_JBFUIU010000160.1:0-14250 GCF_056401695.1 Variovorax sp. P4_D9 | reverse complement strand
CCATGGAACTGGGAGTCGTCAAGATCAGCTATTCTCTGATCGCCCTTATCATTGGTGGAACGATCGGATGGATTCTGCTTCGAATCCGTTACGTTCCTCTCGCCATGTTGCGCTTGAAGGCGGCCGTTGGCCCAGATGTTCCGCTCGCGTCATCCCGTGTAGTGGTCATGAGGAGCTTAAGCTCCCTCACTATTTCGCTAGCCATATGCCCGCTCTTGGTAGTTCTGATCTATGGCTACGCTCAATGGCGCATTGAAGGTAGCGCGGGTCACCCCGAGAAGGTCCAATCCGTGATCGAGGCACGGGCACTGCTAGAGGCGGTGCTCCAGCCGATGACGGCGGTCTCGCTCGAACTCTGGATCTTCGCACTGTTGGCGGTTTCGGCGATCTGGATCGCGGCGAGGCGATCGGCATCGCGCCGCTCATGGGAGCGTGCAATCGAGACACGGCGAAGGGCTCATCTCGCCTCGCTTTCGACCCTACCCGACGAGGAGATACTCGCCGAGGCGTATCGGCAGGATCCTGAGGGGTTTGCTCGAATTCGTGCAGCCGCTACTGTCATCGAGTCGCGAAACCGCCAACAGATAAAGAAGACCGAGACAGCGCGCATGTTTACTCTGGGAGAAAGCAATGGTGAGGCGCAGCCGACTTCAATCGCTGAGCTCCGAAATTTGATCGCCGAACTCGAGACGCATGCTACTAGTCTAGAGGAAGTGAGCCAAGATTTCCCGCAAGGCACGCCGGGAGTCGATCATGAGTGACGAACAGAAGGCGAATTCGAATGACTCTGGGCCCGGTCCGGAGCATTTTAGGCAAGTCGCAGCTCGGTTGAGCGGACAAATAGCTGAGATCTGCCAATCCGTTCAGGTCCCGCTCGAAAATCTGGATGGCAGTGTTCGAACGGTGCCGTTGGATCAGGCTGAGCAGCAGGCGGCGATACGGAGCGAAGACCTTCGCGCCTCAATGCAGGCCGTTGTCATTGACGCGAAGCTGAGGGATCACGATCATCACGCGCTCTCTAAAGATAGGGCCGAGCCGCAGACACTCCGGGAATGGGTCGCGGCAGTCACCAGCGGCAAGGCGGCCGTCGCGTTGGCTTCGGGCGGGGGCGCATTTTCGATGCGAGTGTTGCAGCTCTGCCTGATCGCTGGCCTGGTCGGGTTGAGCGTCCAGTCTTCAGGGACGGTTGGACTGATCGAGCGCGCAAAAACTCTCGAACTAGGCCTGATCGCCAAGTCGAATGACGCCGCACTCGTGAAAGCGTCAGAAAACGCCCCGCGCCGTGATGAAGCGCCCTCGTGCGCCGCGGCGTTAGGCACATGCGCTGACGAGGCGACAACAATCGCTCGACTGCGCACGGTGTTCCGGGCCGGCGCGGCGCGCGCATTTCAACAAGAAGTCGCCGGTGCTGGGCGGGTAGCAGCGGAGGTACACCACGCCGTCTTCGAACTAGGAGCTGTGGATGCCCGGCGCGCCATCCTGACTGAAGGCGCGAGACCGGCCGCGCCCTCGCTGGACCCGGGCGTCGAAGGCCATGAATTTCGCTCATCGGCATCTCCGCAGTCGCGTGTCTCCGCCGCGTCTGACACTCTTGACGACGCCTTCAGGCGGCGCGTCGAGATACTGAGGGCTCACGAGCCAACCTGGCACCGGCTGGAGATATGGGCGGCACGGCCAGTCGCTGCAGACTATGCAGGGGAAGCCTTCCTACGAACCGCACTGGGCGACGTCAACGGCCCCAGTTTGCATTCTGTCCGCGCGTGGTCAGAGGAGGCGAGTTTTCAATTTACCAGCGACGTGATTCGCGGCGGCGATCCAGCGGCAGCGGCGCATTCGTTGAGCACGCGGCGGATCGAAACACCGGTCCACTTCGGCACAGCACGCGACCAGCGCCTGTTTCGCGATTTCAGCGCCGGAGTACCTGAAAGAGTTAACACGGAGCTCGCTGCATACAACTCAGGCGCCAAGGACCCTGGCTCGTTGCGCCGTACATTTGCGAAAGCTGGCGAACACATTCCAAATTCCTACAATGATTTCTTTCCCCCAGCGGCCGGGCCGGAGCCGAATGCGGTGCCGAGACGCGGTTCTGCAGGAGGTGCGAGCGTCGACAGATTGCCTTCGACAAGCCAATATGCCAGCGGAGGTGGGGGAAGAGCTTTTACCAACGTTGCATCGGCGCGCTCTTATGGACGCGTCCGATTCAGCGGAAGAATCGGCGGTGTGGTGTTTGGGCGGCCGGCCGACGGCGGGGGCACAGCGCCCGACGTCGTCGACCTGAAGTGGGAACTTGTCAACGCCAACGCAATGACGCTGGTCGCGCGCATGCGCGACGGAGGCATCATCCGTTTGGGGCCTTATCATCCAGCGGTCATTCACCATGCATTGACCTTCGTTGCTGATGGGAGGGTGGTGGTAGCGACTCTTCCTCAGCCCCTGGATGAGCCGCGAAAACTTTTCACGGTACCGGCCCGCAGGGTGATCGTCCATCCTGCCTTTGAGGACACAGCGTTTGCCTGCAACGCGATCCAGATCGATCGATTCGTGGATGCATTCACGGGGTCGCAACCGGCGGGTCAGAGCTCGGCCCGCACAAAGCGAATCAAAGAGACGCGCACGGGGGTGTCCTATCTCGGTCTGGTCTTGGCAAGTAGCAAGCCTTTGGAGGGCGAGCCCGCTGACGAGGTGCTAGCCGGAATCCAACGCCACATGCTCACGTGCAAGGGCGACGAGGCGTGCTTCCCGCTCCAGCGCTATCGTGCGATGGGAATCGATTTCGGTTCGGCTGAGAAGTTTCTTGCATGCTTGCGCGACGATGGGGACGCCGCGCATCGGCGCGACTGCCTGAGGAATTTTGAACTCGCCCGGACGGGCAACGCCTATATCGTGGACAGTGGGGTGCGCGAGCGCGCTTACAAGGTCGATCCGAAGCTCGGCTTCGTGTCGGGCACCGAGAACCGTGATGACAAAACGTGGCCTATTGAATTCATGATTCAGGCAGTACCTCAGTTGGCACATGAAGGTGACCTCAATGTGAGCGGAGGCCAAGACCCATGGCAGTTCCCGACAATTGCTGAGGACGTCCAGGCTGCGGTCGTCGAGGGCATTGAAGGAAACGCGGATGCGCAGAATGTGTTTCGGAATGTGCGCGATTTTGTGGCGCTGCAACGCCTCTTCAGAACAGCACTGAACGGAGAACTTGGCGAATCATTTCCGCTCGATGCGCTCGTGCGATTGAGTTCAGATACGAAGCGCTACGTCCGGGTCCAACGCAACGAGCGCTGGAATGTCAATGAATCGTTCTTTAGCTTTGCCACTGCTGTCCGCCAAGTCTCACTGGAAGAAATTCAGAAAGCCAGCCCGCAACTCCAGACAAACACAACCTGCAAACAGCGCGTTGACGACATCGTTGCGTCGGCCAACCGCGATCAGGCAGGCTACTTTGATTTTTGGCGTTCGTTTGCCAAGATCGATGTTGATTGCGCGCAGGAGCGATCGCTCGCTAAATTGTTGCGGATTCAAAGCGAGTTGCGTCGGCAGGATGTCATCGGTCAGGTCCTCGAGTTCGAGAACGTAGATAAGACAGCGCGGCGGGGCGCCCTTTTTTGCGAGGCCCTGTAGTGTAAAGATCCGCTGCTGAACATTGGGCGCAACTAGGTTTCCAAGCTGGAGAGGCAGGCTTGCGCGCGTTCGATATTCAGTCCCTCGGCGCGGGTTCGAATGAGATATCGCTCTACCCATTCAAACGCCACATCCCAGTTCGCCCGCCGGCGCTCGACTTCGACCAGTCTTTCAAACGCCAAGCACTCTTCTTCAAAAAGCGCGTACTGGCGGGCCAGTGACAGGCATTCTGTCGCGAACGCTCTTGCTTCGTTGAAGCGCTGCAGTTCCAGCGCGGCAGCGGCTCCTCTTTCAAGGGCGTTTACGAGCCGGCGGGCGTTTCCGCTGCGCCTCGCACGGCGGGCCGCCCTTTCGAAGCTCGACGCCGCATCATTCCAATGCCCGCGATTGATCTGCAACTGCCCAACTAAAAGGTGCGCCTGTGCCGATGCGCTGTCGTCGCCTGTCGCCGCTGCGCTCTCGACCGCAATTCGGCACCATGCTTCTTGCCGGCCCGGCACCTCCTCCACCAGTCCTTCAGCGAGCAGCCCGAGCACGGTCGCGGATTGCGTCCAGATTTGAGCGAGTGTCTCCCGCGGGGTATCGGCCCCGAATTTGCTCCCCTCGAGATCCGGAATACGCCACTGTGCAATGCCGGCCAGGGCTTCCGCTGGGGCCGCCGATTTCAAGGCGAGAACTTCGAGCACCCGCCGGTCAGGGCGGTTCGGGTTGGAGCGAGCGTCAATGTCGAACAGCCTCCTCGCAGAGCTTTCAGCACCGACTTGCGCTGCAATATTGCCCAATTCCCAGGCAAGCCCTCGAGCAATGTCGTAATCTCGGATTTCTTCTGACCAGGCGCCGCAGGTTCGAATCCGCGCCGAGCGGCTCAATTGCTCAAGCCACCCCACTGCATACGTCTTTGCTATGGCCACCAATTCCGACATCCTGTCGACGTCGCTCAAATGACGTTCAAGGGCCACTTCTCCCCCGGTGAGGTAGAGGATCTGGGGCGCCTCCTCAATCCATCGCTCGCGATGACTGCTCGCTAAGTGATCCAGTACGGCTGAGCCGACGCGTACTGCCAAGTCCGGCTGTCGAGCTACCAAGCCCTCGGCATAGAGACGCACGGGCCCCGACACAAGGTCAACCCGGGCTTCTCGCCATTGGATTGCGCGCCCCAACCCAATGCGGAAGGTTGACCAGACCGCCGGCGGCAGACGGTCCCCGCCAGCCGTCGTGACGGCTTGGCTCAGCTCGTCTTCTTGCAGCCCGCGCAGACTTACTGCCAAAGCGATCAAGACACTGTCCAGGGTCCGAGAAAACCGCGCAGGTACGCTATCTCGAAGTCCATCTAGAACGGCCTGCACTAACTCGTCATCGGAGGTGCAGCCGATGAGTTCACCAATCCGCTGGTCAAGAGAATCGAACTGGCCATAGCGTCGCAATTCGTCGAGGCATAGCATGAGCGCACCAAGGCGCCCTCCAAAGCTTGCGTTGGTCACGCGTCTGATCTGCTCGCCTGTCAGCCGCTTGCCGTAGATTCCCAGCAACTCTCGAATGAACTCGTGTCGCTCGCCCGATCCGAGGTCAGGTACTGTGACGATATCGAACTTGCGGCTACGCGCGATGTCGAGTAGGCGCTGCGAGCGAGTCGAAACAAGCACCTCGATGCCGTCGGGCAGCGACTGGGGCAGATCTGTCAGATCAGCTCGCGCATCCGATGTGTAGGCCTCTTCAAAATGATCGAAGAAGATGCGCGCCTTTTCTAGCTTCGTTCTCTTGAGGGCGGCAATCAGCTGACCAACTTCCCCGTCGATCGTCGAACGAGACAGCGGTGAACGGTTGTCGACCGAATCGAGCCGCAACCTCGCCTCGAGCAGGACGTTGGCTAGACCCTTTTGTGGAATTTCCCTTCCATCGATAAGCACCCCGCGGTCGCCCGCCGCACCGAGCCAGTGCCTACCGAGCGTGCTGAGACCGGAACTCGGCGCGCCGGTCAGCATGGCGGGCCGGGACTTTTCGCAGGCCCGCGCCAGTGCGGCAATGACAGAAGGGCTGTTTAGCTCTTTAAGAAGGTGTTCCCTCGAGGAGTAGATATCCGACCGCTTCCAATCTATCAGCGCTCTATTCAACAATCGTTCGGCCTGCGATTCGAATGCGTCAAGGTCGTCGTACTCAACCACGACTTCACCCGCGCAGGAGCGCACGAGGCTCTTCAAGGATTCCATCGCGCTCGAGTTCTCGCAGGATGTCCCCAGTTGCTCCGAGAGTTGCCGAGATCGCAGCAGAAAGATGGGACGAGGACCGCGATGGCCCGGTACTGATGCCTTCGACAGGGCGCGACGAATCTCCATCTCGGTGACGCTCAGCGCGATGCCTGCGCGGCCAGACGAGTCAGCGCATTCAAGGCTGATGAACTCGCTCAGTGTCGGCTGCCATCCATAGCGCTCACCCAGTATGCAAAAGAACAGTGGATAGCAGGCGTCGATCTCGTCCAAGCATATGCTGACCGCTCGCTTGTTCTCTGCATCCTCTTGAGAAATCCCCCACCGAAGGTCCACCTCGTACAGCGAAACGGCCTCCCGCCTCATTCGTTCTCGCAACCTGGGGAACACCGCGCGCGCAAGGATGTCCCGTTCGTGCTGCATGTCATTAAAAGTCGACGAAATGAATACCCGGGCTACCCTTGGAGAGGGCGCCCGGCTTCTGGTCTCAGTCGGTGGCCGTCGGCGAAAAAGCCTTTCGAGGAACGTCACTGCTGCACTCTCTCTTGGACGCCCACCGGTCATTTCCGGTATTCAAGCGCCGCGACTCGACTCTAAGGTGTTGAGGTTGATCCCGTCTTCCGGTCGTCACGTTAAAAGGACCAGTCGCCGGGAAGGCGGAGTGATGTTGCTACGTGAGTTCGTGCTTAGTCAAGTGGTTCCAGCCCCCTCCATCGCCACTGAGCATTCGTGACCCGTGAAGGCGAGCGTACAAAAGTGCGGGAGGTCAGAATGCCGGCTCTGGTGCAAACTTTGGGCGTGGTTCAGTTTCGGCCCTTTTTGGGTAACAGGGGCGAGCGCGAGCCGACCGTCGGAGTCGGCGGTCAGGGGATGTCGTAGGACGAGTGCCGAAGGACGCGCAGTGCCGTCCTTCGGCGACGCAGGTCAGGCCGGCCCGAGGCGCTCGAAGCCCAGCAGCTCGAGCCAGTGCGCATGGACCTGACCCGTCAGGAGTTGCTTGGGCGTCTTTCCGACGCGCTCGACGCGGCGACTGCGCATGAACGCGCGGTGGTTCAGGAAAAACTGCAGCAAGCTCAGGTAGGCGTCGCCCAGATGGCGTCGCAGGAAGAAGTAGCGGCGCAGCCGCGAGTTCAGGTTCTCCACCATCGAGCTCGATCGCGGCGTGTCGTCCAGGGCCGATCGCACGTCGGCGACGACGGCCACGAACCCCGCGCCCAGCCGAGCGTGCAGTTCGTTCCAGCGCTGCCAGTAGACCGTCGACGTCGGCTTCTTGCGGTGCAAGCGGCACACCTGCCGCACCCAGTAGAGCGGCATGTTGCGCCGCTGCGCGATGGACGCGAGCTTGCCGTCGAGCACTCTCGCGAAGCCCAGCACGTCGTCGCGCTGGCGTTGCAGGGCCACGCGCAGCGGACGAATCCGGTGGGGAGCGAGCGCCTCGCGCAGCCGCAGCTGCGCGACGATGAAGTCGAACAGTTCGCGACGTTCCTCGACATGCGGGCCGGCCAGCGACAGCACGTCGTGACCGAGCCAGCCGGTCAAGGTCGCGACGTCGGCAGCCAGGTGGCGCGCCTGCACTTCGGCTTGCCGGGCCCGGCCCAGGCGCGCGGACAGCTGGCGGCCGTCGCCGCCGTCCTTGGCAGCGCTCATCTCGAGCTCGAGCGCCTCGCGTCGAGACGCGCTGCCCTTGGCCAGGCGTGTGAGCACATTGGTCGCCGCCTCGCACTGCTGGCGAACGTGGAACACGTCACCGTGGCAGGGCTTGTCGCCCCAGGCAGCGACCTGGCCCGCACGCAGCCCCGTGCCCGCGTCGGCCACCGTGTAGTCGGGATCGAGCCCTTGCTGGGCAGCGTCCAGCAGGTGCACGCCCCAGGTGTCGGCGTCGCGCTGCTCGACGCCCTGCAGCAGATAGCAGTAGGTCGAGGCGGCATCGATGCCGGCGAGCACCGGCTGGTTGCCCTGGAAGATCTCGTCGTGCAGGCCCACGCGAACCCCCGACAGATCCTGCGCGCGGTTGATCATCTCGGCGCGCTGCGCGGCCTGCTCGACCCAGGAGTGAATCGTCCCGATGCTGAGCGACAGACCGAACAGGTCGCGCAGCAATTCCACCACCTGGCGATACGAGCCGTGCACGATCAGGATGACGGCCAGCGCGAAGCGCCGCACCCAGGTCTCACTCACGCGCGGGAATGTCTCGACCAGCGGCGCTGCAGGTGGCTGAGCAAACGCCACATCGATCGCCTCGCGCGCCCGCTCCCGTTGCGCCCGCACGAACTTGCGACTCGTGCCGTGCCGGCGGGCCAGGCGCGCCACGGGTTCAGCTCCCGACAGGGCCGTGATGCCCAGTCGTTTGCGGGAGGCGGTGCACAGAGCGAGGGCGCGGAATGGGGTCATGGGGAAGTCGCCGGACGCGAGCAGGTTGCGAAGCCAGCCAGTATCGCCAACCGGTGTCGGCGTCCCGCGCATTTGTTCACGCTCGCCCAGCGCCTTCCAGTCCAGCGGCGCCGATCACGGAAGTGGAACCCTGACTTGAACCACGCCAGAAATCGCATCTCGCGCGTCGCCATGCCGGGCAGCATGGCCTGCAGACCATCAAGGACAAAGCGCGAGGTGCAGACATGAAGGTGCTGCTGGTCGACGACTCCGTGGCAATACAGAAGAGCTTCGGCACGCTGCTGCAAGCTGCACCGGGAGTCGTTGTCGTCGGCTATGCGGAGGACGTGGCCAGCGCGCTGGCGTCCATTGCCTCGAACCCTCCGGACCTCATCGTCCTGGACGCCAAGTTGCGTGGACACGACCGCGGAATCGACGTATTGCGTTACGTCAGGCAGCACCATCCGGCCATCAAGGTGGTCGTGCTTTCCCAATTCGGCTGGGCCTCCGTGCGCCAGAGCCACATCGATGCCGGCGCCCTTGCGTACTTCGACAAAGGAATCGAATTCCAGCAGGCGCGAGATTACATCGCCGACCTTGCGAACGCCGAGTCCTCTGGGCATCCGGGCTGAAGAGTTGAGCCTTCCCGATTCGCCTATGCTGTTCGCGCCGAGCCGATAAACTGGCGCCCAATGCGTGCTCGCCGAAGAAGCGCAGCTAGATGGAGCACTTTGAGTGGCCACAAGTGGAGCAGTTTGGGTGGCCATCGGGGCGTGGGCGCTCGACCTGCGTGTTGATCCAGCGCAAGCCGGCGCATGCCGGGTCTTCCTACAATGGCATCAAAGCTATCTTCATGTTACAGCGTGAGGGGCCGACGCGAGGCCGGCACAGGTCGTAGTGGACGGATCGCAGGTCAGCCTGCAAGGGGCAAGGTTGATTGATGTGCGGAATTCGATGCCGTGCAAGGCTCCGCCTAAGCCGCGCCGCGCATCACCTCGGTGCTGAACAACTTGGTGGTCGAAGATTGAGTTCAGGCCCCGGCAAGCGCCACTCGGGAACCGGAGCAGTCGAAACCGGCGCAGGAGGTGAAGTGATGAGCATGATGCTCTTGCGGATGCTCGCAAAAGAGCAGCTTCCCCTGACCGTTGTCGACAGGGGTCGCATCGACCTGCTTCGAAGGCTTGACGGCGCGGGCTACGTCAAGGCATTCATTCCGGCCGTCCATGTCGATTGCGACAACCGTGCACGGCAGGATCCTGCGGTCGTCATTGAAATCACCGCTCGCGGGCGGCAGGCGTTGTTCGAGAGCATCGCCCGGGAAGCCGAACAAGCGATCCTCGAGCCGTTGGCGTCGGAGCGACCTCAAAAGGCCGAACCAGGCGAAGGGAGCTTGGCGCGGCTGCTTGGCGGCATGCTTTCGTCTCACGGCTGAGACCGTTCGACGGCGATGGCCCATCGAGACGAATGCGGCCGTCCACGGATTTGGTGGGTCATGACCTGGCCTGGACCCGATTCTGGGGTGATCTTTTGCCGCAAATTGACACGCTTACGCGAAATTTCACCTTAAAAATCAATGACTTGCGCCGGACGACTGCCGCGCAGTGAGCAGATTTCGGGCTTTCCGGCGAAAGCGCACCATTCTGCAAGGAAAGTACGATCACCCCTACAAGCGACGCGCGGCTGGGTGGGCGACGCTGCCCCTGGGCTGCAACAAGGGCTTCCAATCTGTCACGCAACTCGGTGTCCGGCACGGCGCCCTTCGTGCTCAGGCTCGTCAGCTCGGCGATCAACGACCGGTACAGCTCGGCCCAGTTGACCGTTTCGCCGACATCGCCGGCGGCACGACGCCACAGGTCGGCCACGCGGCGCTGGACCATCAGGATCAGTTGGTCGGTGGCACTCAGCAGGCAGTAGCGAAGAAAGCAGGCGACTTCCACGGTGCGACTCGGCTCCTTGATCTTTGCGCCGGCCGAGGGCGGTCTGGAGGCTAGCCGGCGCGCGTAGCGCCACACGATGAGGTCGGGCAGGGCGCCCAAGAATCGGTGGACATCCAGGCCGCGGAGTAGCTCGATGCGTTCGAGCACTTCACCGATCTGGCGCGTCGAGTGCTTGGCAGGGGCAGCCCACAACCAGCTTTGGTGGGTCTGCCCGCTGGGGTGCGGCTGCGCGATCGTGCGGCGCCAGCGTTCCAGAGTAGCGGCCTCGATCTCGGCGCCAATCGAGTCCGCCGTCCTGGCCTCCAGGTGGAGGAGGGCGGCGGCGATCAGGGTTCGGATGGCCCGGTCGTGGACGATCAGTAGCCGATGGTCATACAGCCAGCGCCGGGCATAGACCAGCAGCTGCTCGCGGTCAGCGCAGCGCGACACTTCGTCGCTGAGCAACCGGACCAGGGCACGCCGCTGATGCTCGGTCATCCACCGGAATCCGAGTGCTTCGCAGGCGACCTGCTGGTGGTCGAACAGGGTGCGGCCACGGCCATACATGGCGCGCAATGACGCGATCTCGGGGCCGTCGATGCCCAGTTCATTGCCCAGGTGCCGCCACAGTGCCGGTGGCACGACCCGCACGGCGTCCAGCAGCCGGCCACTCATGCGCAGGAATCCGATGTGCAGCGCCAGGCCCAGCTTGAGCGAGTCGCCGCGGCGCGTCTGGATCAGCTCATGCTCGGCACGGCTGAAGGTGAAGAATGCCTGCAGCTCGAAGGCGCTGAGATCGTGCGGCAACTCGCGCATGCCCAGGAATGTCGTCTGCCAGCCTTGCATCGCGCGCCTCCGTCGGTGGGGCACGCACGATACGCCCGCCGAAAGCGAACAGCAATCCCAAGCAAATCAAGGACTTGCCGACCCCCACCCGCGCCAGTGTTGGCGCTGCGCACCGTCACTCTGTGCACCGAAAACGAGTCGACCCCACTTAAAAGAGAGCATCCATTTCCTGGGGGTGTGCAGTGCAGCATCCTTTCCCCGTGGCTACGCTGCGAGGGGTATCTGATCCTGAGCGCCGAAGTGCGGATACCACCTCTCGAAGGACGCTCGTAGTTCGTCATTCAGGACTTGGGTACGAACCTGGAGCAGCAGATGCGCTCCGCGCGGCGTCCAGCGCATCTGCTGCTTCTTCACGAACCGCTTGGCGATCACTTGGTTGACCGCGGACTCGACAAAACCGGTGGAAATCCGTTCCCCGCATCGGTACCTCTCCCCGTAGTTGACGATGGCGCCGGCATTGTTGTCGACGTAGGTCGCGAATTCATCCAACGCCCGATCAAGTTTCTTGAGCACGACCGAGCTCGGCAGGCCCGCTTGCCGCTGGTACTCGCGCACGTCAGCGATGTCCTCGAGCAGCTTGTTCAAGGTGTCGTCGGCGCGGAACACGTTTCCATGCCACAGGAACCATTTGACGCGCTCGATGTTTTTGAGGAACTCTCCCTTCTCTGCGCCTTGCACCCCTCGTGCTGTCTGCAGGAGCTGCTCGATGCGCATGGCGACATGAAACCAATCCAAGATGTGCTCGGATCGCGGGTGCACGAACGCGCCGAGCTCGCGCACCGTGTCGCCGCCGTCACAAAGGAAGGTGATGTGCTGACGAGGGAGAATGCCTTGCGACTCAAGCACCGCGCGTAATCGACGCTTGGGTTTGCGGTCTACTCGATGAACGAATGCGAAGACTTTGGCCGCACCTTCTTGCGGAATGCTCTTTTCAGGCGATGACTTCGAAACAACCGTTGGCGCCGGGCAGGCGGTCGCGGCCTCGGATGTAGCCTCCATCCAGGCCCACCGTGATGGGAGCCGCCGGCTCCGGCGAGGCTTCAATCTCGCGCTGGGAGCCGCCGTCGTAAGCGAACTGTTCCGGGCCAGGCTCCGCCTCGAGTCGCTCCGCGGTGGCTTGGACGTGCTGGCGAATGGTCTCCTGATGCAATCCCTAATTCGATCGGCAGCACCTCCTGCAGCAGCGCCCTGACCGATGCAAAGGAGACTTGCGCCGCCCACTTGGCCTCCAGGTACGCCAGTTCCGGCGACGTGTGCACCGTCAGCAGTTCGCTCAACGGGCAGAACGTGACCTCCCGGCATTGCTCGCAAAGGCAGCGGTGCCAACGGGGACTGCGCAGGGCGACATCCCCGAAGGCGGTGCGCAAGCGCAGCGGGTGGCCTCGATGCGCAGGTCGTGCACCCACAAATCGCCGAAGTCGTATTCGTAGGTGAATCGCTCAAGGCGCCGCAGCGCCAGTTGGCCGATCTGGGCATTGTGGGCGTCGGTGTCGAAGGCCACGCCGCCCTCCTGATTGACTCCGTACTCGCGACCGCGAATCTCGAAGCGGTGAAGATGCATGTCCTGCCAGCCGAACGCGACCTGCAGGATCTGGTGAAGCCGGGCGACGCTTGTATCGCCTCGCACCAGCAGGCGCCGCCAGATTAGCGGGCTGATGCCGCGCAACACGGCGCGCAGCTGCAGGACCTCTTGGCCAGAAGATGCCCCGGTTTCCATCTCCAGAGCTTACTTTGCTGCACTGCACACCCCCAAGAAATGGATGGTCTCCGAACCAGGCGCCTCGGTCGCTGCGGTCGCGCTGCCGTTCGGGCTGAACGACAACCTCGTGCATCAATGGCGTCGCGGCCGCGGTTCATTGCGAGCGGCAGCATCGACGACGGTTGCCGAACCTGCGCCTGAGTTTGTTGCGCTGTCGTTGCAGGCGCCACCGGCAGCACCGGCACCATCACGCACGGCGGACGCACCCGCCGAGACGGTTCGCCTCGAGCTCAAGCGCGGCGCTCTTGGCGTGAGCGTCGTTTGGCCGGTCTCGGCGGCGCTCGACAATTCGGCGGCGCGCGCTGCCTGCTGGAGGCCCAGCGCGCTCAAGGGCTCGTCGACCGACTGGAAGATGCGACGTTCCATTCGGTCTGGCCATGGCGCAGGAAGTAGAAGTGGTCGCACGCCGGTGCGAGCGGTTGGGCGGCCGCGAGTGCGGCGAGTTGTCGGAGGCCTGCGGTCATCTCAGAGGAGCCATTCGATGGGGAGGATTTCGAGGAAGTTGATCCAGCCGCGCTTGAGGGCGTCTGCGCCAGGTTCGGTGGTGTACGTGGTGGGGCCTTCAGGGCCGTTGTCGATCCATTCGATGCCGTGGCCATCAGGCTGAAGGCGCACGAGGTAGGACTTGGCCGGAATGACAGAGTCGAACTGCTTCGTCAGCATCTCGGCGAACTCGGGACTGTCGATGATCACGCCCATCTCGGTGTTGAGCCGGGCGGAGCGAGGATCGAGGTTGAAGGAGCCGACGAAGATGCGTTCGCGATCCACGGCGAAGGTCTTGGCGTGCAGGCTCGATGCGGAACTGCCGCTGCTTCCGCTGCTCCCCGGAACGCCTCGGCGCCTGTCGTCGCTCTTGTCCGGCGGAGGTACGGCCGAACCGGGCTTGAGTTCGTAGATCACGGCGCCGCCCTGGAGCAGATCCTTGCGGTACTTGGAATAGCCGGCATGCACCGGGCTGACGTCGGTGGCGGACAACGAGTTGGTGAGGATGCGCACCTTCACGCCGTTCTCTGCCATGGTGGCCAGGGCCTTCGTGAAGTCCTTGCCCGGCACGAAGTAGGGCGACACCAGATCGATCTCGCGCTTGGGGTTGCCGAACATCTTTCGAAGCAGAGGCGCCATCTGGAGATCGGTGCGACTGGTGGACTCGAGCACCTTCGCGGGATCGTCGTGGATCACTTGCACCGTCGTCCACCCGAAGCTGAGCTGATGATCGGCGATCTGATGCAGAAGCGGTGTCTGCCGCACGGCCTCCACGTAGTGAAGTGCCTCGGGGTTCTGGGGAACCTTGTCCCAGCCTTCGCGCAAGGTTGCGGCGCCTTCAGGCTTCGCGGGCGCGATCACACTCGCAGCCGGATAGGCGGACGGGCTGTTCCAGAACAGATCGAACTGGCTGGAGACCTCGCCCACCACGGGCCCGACGGCCAACACGTCGAGATCCTGGAAACCGACTTCCATGTTGGCGCCGTAGTACTCGTCGCCTACATTGCGCCCACCGACGATAGTGACCAGGTTGTCGGCGGTGAAGGACTTGTTG
>NZ_JBFUIU010000159.1:0-14348 GCF_056401695.1 Variovorax sp. P4_D9 | reverse complement strand
GAACGGCACCACGTCCTGGCTGGTCGAGTGGATGTCGAGAATGTGGTCGGCGGCGCCAACCACCGGCCGCAGTTCGCGGGCGCGGCGCAGTTCGGGGCTGTCCTCGGGGCCGTCCAGCCACTCGTCGGACCAGATCCGATTGAGGTTGTGCACGATCTGCCGGTTGTCGAAGGGCTTCTCGGGATCGAAGGCGTTGTAGGCCTCGACATGGGCGAAGCTCACGGTCAGCGTGCCGATCCTGGGTCGCACGCCGCTGTTCAGCAGATGCGTGGCAGCCACCATGCCGCAGATCTCGTTGCCATGGGTCAGCGCATTGATCAGAACGTGCGGGCCCGGCTTGCCGGTTTCGAAGCGGTGGACGTAGTCGATGCCGGTGTTGCCCTCGCGGTAGGCGGAAATGTCGCGCGGGACAACCTCGAGGGCGGCTTGGGAGAYGGTCATGGGATGCTTTTTTCTCGCTGGAGGAACGGTGCCAGCAGTGTGCCCCATCCGCCCGCGACCTGCGGAACGCGCCACAGGCCCCCGGAGCCGGCACGGCCCATCAATCCGGCTTCTTCGCCGCCTCCACCAGGGCCCGGATCGCCCAGCGCCTGACCTTCGACGCTTCCGCGTCGTCGAGTTGCAGCACGTCCTTGAAGACCACCATCGACTCGGTGCCGATGACGAGCGCGAGCGCCCGACTCAGGTTCTTGAAGGCCGCGGGCCTGAACTGGTCGCGGGCCGGTGCCAGCGCCGCATCGATCAACGGGCCGCGACGATTCTGGCGGGCCGGCAATCCGTCTGCGTGCTGGCCGCGAACCACGCGCTCCATCGAATGCGCCAGCATCATCCGCAGCGCCGCCTCGTTGGCGGCGATCATGTCGTTCAATGCGGCATCGACGCGCTCCAGGCGCAGCAAGGGATCCGGTGTCCGGACGTCACGCAGCACGTCGCCGGGTTCGGGGATCGGGATATGAAACGAAGCTTCGTGGTGCAGCGCGTCGACGTTCGGAAAGTAGCGGTACGCCGTGGCGCGCGACACCGCCGCCTCTTCCGCGATCTCCTCCAGGCTGGGCTTGCCGCCATGCCGCATGAGCCGCGCCGCCGCCTGCAGCAGGTCCTTCCGCGTGCGCCGGCGCTGGCTGGGACGCCCGGTCTTCTCGCTCTCGGTCATGGACGCGATCGCCGTTCTCAGTCCTGGGGCAATTGCTGCACGATGGCCGCGAGGTCGAGCCACACGTTCTCGCGCCGGATGTCGCCACCGGCGTCGAATTCGATGACATGCAGCAGCCTGAATTCCAGCGGACGTCCGCGTCCCTCGAGCCCGAAGGGCCGGCCCGGCGCCTTGCCGCGCCAAATCGATTCATCGACCAGGAAATCCCCGCCGTAGAGCCGCCGCAGGCATTCGACGCGGCTCTCGGACAGGTCGTTGAACAGCGCCTCGTAGAACGGCCTGGCACCGGCGCGGCCCCGTGTCGGCCCAGACGGCGAGCCGACGATGTCGTGTTCCACATCGGGCGAAAGTGTCGCCAGGACGCCTTCCACGTCATCCCTCGCTTCGAAGCTGAAATGCTCGTCGATCTTCCTGTCCATCTCGGTTCGGGTCAGCGCCATGCTCAGGTCCTCCATTGGGGTTGAGGGGGAGTGCCTGCGAACTTTAGTGAGACAAAAATCTCATTACAAGAAGTCGATCTCGATTCAATACATCCTTCTCATTGCCGAAATCTATGCGCGCCCGCCTCAATGGCCGCTGCCCAGATACGCCGCCTTCACCCCCGGGTCGTTGCGCAGCTTCTCGGCCGGCCCGTGCAGCGAGATGCGGCCGTTCTCGAGCACATAGCCGTAATCGGCCACGCCGAGCGCGGCGGCCGCGAACTGCTCGACCAGCAGCATGGTCACCCCCTCGCGCTTGAGCCGCTCGATGATGCGGAACACCTCGGCGACAAGGATCGGCGCCAGGCCCATCGACGGCTCGTCGAGCAGCACCACCTCGGGATTCAGCATCACGGCGCGGGCCATCGCGAGCATCTGCTGCTCGCCTCCGGACAGCGTGCCGGCCAACTGGGCGCGCCGTTCCTTCAGGCGCGGAAAGAGGTCGAGCGCGCGTTCGAGATCGCCTGCGACATCGCCGCGCGGGCGGCTGCCCGTCAAGCGCGGGAAGGCGCCCAGCGTGAGGTTGTCGGTCACGGTCATGGTCGCGAACACGCGCCGGCCCTCGGGCGAATGCGCCAGCCCGAGCTTGGCGATGTGATACGACTCGAGGCCGTCGATGCGCTTACCGTTGAGAGTGATCTCGCCGGCCGTCGGCTGGATCATTCCGGACACCGCTCGCATCGTCGTGGTCTTGCCGGCGCCGTTGGAGCCGATCAGGGTCACGACCTTGCCCTTGGGCACCTCGATGGAGACGCCGTGCAGCACCTGCACTTTGCCGTAGCCGGCCGATAGATTCTGGATGGTCAGCATGGTGGGTTCCTCAGGCCGGCTGCGGGCTGGCTTCCTGGCCGCCGAGATAGGCTTCGATCACCTTCGCATCGGACTGCACCGCTGCCGGCTCGCCCTCGGCGATCTTCTGCCCGAAGTCGAGCACCGACACCGTGTCGCACATGCTCATCACGACGTCCATGTGATGCTCGATCAGGATCACGGTCACGCCGTGCTCGCGGATCTTGCGGATGATCGCGATCAGTTCCCTGATGTCCGGCGCCGTCAGGCCCGCCGCCGGCTCGTCCAGCAGCAGCAGTTGCGGGTCGAGCGCCAGCGCGCGCGCGATCTCGAGCAGTCGCTGCTTGCCGTACGGCAGGTTGCGCGCCTCCTCGGCCGCGAACGCCTCCAGGCCGACGAACTTCAGCAACCCAAGCGCCCGGTTGGCGGCAGCCGTGTCCTCGCGCTTGTAGCGCGGCGTGTGCAGCGCGACGTCGAGCAGGTTGCTGCGGAAGCTGTGGTGCAGGCCGACCTGCACGTTCTGCTGCGCCGTCATCTCGCCGAACAGCTGCACGTTCTGGAAGGTGCGCGCAATGCCCGACAGCGCGATGTCGGCCGAGGTGCGCCCGACGAGCGAGCGGCCGCCGAAACTGATGGCGCCCGCCGTCGGCACGTAGATGCCGGTCAGGACGTTCATCATGGTGCTCTTGCCGGAGCCGTTGGGGCCGATCAGGCCGTGGATGGTGCCGCGCCGCACCGTGAGGTCGACGTTGTTGAGCGCCTTCAGGCCGCCAAACTGCATCAGCACGCCCGCGGCCTGCAGCACCTCCGGCTGGCCGCCGGCCATGGCCGCGACCGACACCGCGTCGGCCGGCGCCACGCCCGCTCCGACCGCCTCCTGCAGCGCCTTCGGCCGCCGCRGGTTCAGCGCATTGCGCACGAAGCCGACGATGCCGTCCTGCAGGTAGTAGACGACGAACAGCATGATCACGCCGAAGATCGAGAGCCGCCAGTCGGTCATGGTCTGGAGCCAGAACGACAGGCCCGCGAGCGCGATGCTGCCGACCACCGGAATCGCCATCTGCTTGGGCGTGACGCGCTTTCGCTGCACGCCCACCACGGCCACGATCATCACCAGCACCGCCAGGGCCACCGAGACGTAGCGGAACAATTCGACGTCGTCGAGCAGCTTGGGTAGCAGCACGATGATGGTGGCGCCGAGCATCCCCCCGATGCGGCTCTTGCGTCCGCCCATGATCACCGCCAGCAGGAACAGCACCGTGAGCTCGAAGTTGTAGGTGTTGGGCGAGATGTACTGCTCCGAATAGGCGTACAGGCTGCCGGCCAGCCCGGCGAAGCCCGCGCTGATCACGAACGCATAGACCTTGTAGCGGTAGACCGACACGCCCATGCAGTCGGAGGCCACCGGGCTGCCGCGCAGCGCCTCGAAGGCGCGCCCCAGGTGCGAGCGCAGGATGCGGTGCACCACGATCAGCGACAGCACCAGCATCGCGACCACCAGCCAATAGAACTCGCGCTCGTCGAGCTTGTGGCCGAACAGCGGTGGCTTGGTGAGCTTGATGCCCATCGGACCTTCGGTCAGAAAGCTCATCTCGTTGATGAGAATCTGGACGATGGTGCCGAAGGCCAGCGTGACCATCGCCAGGTAGGGTCCCGTGACGCGCAGCGCCGGCAGAGCCAGCAGCGCGCCGAACAGTGCGGTGACGCCGATCGATGCGATCAACGCCACCATCAGCGGCGCCCCGAGCTTGTAGACCAGCACGCCCGCGGTGTAGGCGCCGACGCCGAACAGCCCCGCATGGCCGAGCGAGACCTGCCCGGTGTAGCCGACCACGATGTCCAGCCCGAACAGCAGGATCGCGTAGATCATGATGGTCTCGAGCAGGTGGATGTAGTACGGGTTGTCGATGCCGATCGGGAACAGCAAGAGCGCTGCAAGACCGACGATGGCGAGAAGGAAGCGTCCGATTCTTGTATTCATTTGCGCGTCAGACCTTCTTGATCGCGGTCTTGCCGAACAGACCGGCCGGGCGAACCGCCAGCACGATCAGCAGCAGCACCAGGCCCGGCACGTCCTTGTAGCCGGTGCTCAGGTAGAAGCCGGTGGTGGTCTCGGCGATGCCGAGGATGATGCCGCCGAGGATGATCCCCATGCCGCTTGTCAAGCCGCCGATGATCGCCACCGCGAAGGCCTTGAGGCCCAGCACCGCGCCCATCGTGGCGCCGGTCAGCGTCAGCGGCGCGATCAGCACGCCCGCGAAAGCCGCGGTCAGCGAGGACAGCGCATACGAGAAGGTGATCACCAGCCCGGTGTTGATGCCCATCAGCTTGGCGGCGTCGCGGTCATTGAAGGTCGCGACCACCGCCTTGCCGTAAATCGAGCGGCGGTTGAACAACTCGACCGCCAGCATCATCAGGATGGCGCCGACGACCACCAGGATTTCCATCGGCAGCACGTTGGCGTTGAGGAACTTGATCGGCGCTTCGGGCAGCGGCGACGGGAACTTGAGGTCGTCGCGGCCCCAGACGTTTTCGGCCACGTTCTTGAAGATGATGCCGAGCGCGATGGTCGACATGATCCAGCCGAACTCCGACTTGATCTTGATCGCCGGGCGCACGCCGATGCGCTCGACTACGGCGCCCTGCACGGCGCCGAACAGGCACACCAGCGGGATCATGAGCCAGTAGTTGACGCCCAGCGTGACCAGTGTCAGGCCGACCAGGGCGCCGAGCATCAGCGCATCCCCCTGGCCGAAGTTGAGCGTGTCCGAGGTGGCGAAGGTGAGCTGATAGCCGAAGGCGATGACGGCGTAGATCATGCCCAGCGCAATGCCGCTGAAGATGAGTTGGGTCAGGATTTGCATGACGGCTTTCGCAAGGCGTTGGGCATGAAAAGACGCCGCCGCGGGCCTGACCCGAGGCGGCGTCGGCACGCGAACTCTTTAGTGCTTCAGCAGTGCGTCATTGGCGGCCTGGTCCTTGATGCGAACCTGCGACGCCGACTTCATGTCGTCGGCATTGGCGTAGATCACCCGGCCGCCCTTGACCTCGCCGAACACCGGGATGTTGGCGGTGATGGCGTCGTGGTCGATCTTGGAGAAGGGCTTGGTGTAGGTCGTGACCACGCCCGGGACCGGGGTCTGGAGGTCTTCCAGCGCGACCTTGATCTTCGGCCCCTCGGTGCTGTTGGCCTGCTTGATCGCAGCGGCCAGCAGGTAGATGGAGTCGTAGCCCTGCGCCGCCGACACCGGTGAATCGATGCGGTCGTTCTTGGGCTTGAAGGTCTTGAGGTAGCTGGCGATGAACTCCTTGCGCTTCGGCGTCGTGCCTTCCTGGATGAAGGTCTGCGGCATGCGCGCACCGTCGCCGCCGGGGCCGGCGTTGTCGATGAAGTTGGCCATCGACAGCGTCCAGCTGCCGATCATCGGCACCTTCCAGCCCAGCTTGGTCATGCCGTTGGCGATCTGTGCCAGCTCGGGGCCAATGCCGTAGGTCAGCACCACCTCGGCGCCGGCCTCCTTGGCCTTCAGCAGTTGGGCGGTCATGTCGACGTCCTTGATATTGAACTTCTCGACAGCCACCGGCGTGATGCCCTTGGCCTTGAGGGCTTTCTCGAGGTCTTCGCGGCCGAGCTGGCCGTAGTTGGTGGAGTCGGCCAGGATCGCGACCTTCTTGTAGCCGCGGCGGGTGATCGCCTCCTGGACGATCATCGGCGCCTGGATGCTGTCGTGAGCGGCGTTGCGGAAGACGTAGTTGTCGGGTTCCTTGTCGAACTGGTGGGTGACGATCGAGCCGGTCGCGACGTTGTTCAGCACCGGGATCTTGGCTTCCTGGAAGAAGCGCTGCGACGCCAGGGCCACGCCGGTGTTGATGTAGCCGACCACGGCCACGACCTTTTCCTTGTTGATGAACTCCTGGGCGATCTGCACGCCGCGCTCGTTCTTGGCTTCGTCGTCGCGTTCGACCAATTGGATCTGGCGGCCCAGTACGCCGCCGCTCTTGTTAATTTCATCGGTCGCCAGGCGCACGCCGTCGCGCATGCTGACGCCCATGGACGACGAGCCGCCGGTGAACGGTCCATCGACGCCGATCTTGATCGGGTCGGCGGCCAGCGCCGCGGCGGAAAACGCGATGGCGCTGACCACCGCGAGAAGCTTGAATCGCGATTGCATCGGTCGGAATCTCCAAATATTTTGTTGCAGGATTTGCATCTCCGAACATAGCGACGGGAACCGGTTTCGAAGAGAGTGACAACCCTAAAACCGCCTCCGGGGAATCCCCGATTCCGAGCTACGGCGCGTCCGACGCGTCCGGCGCCGCCGGCGGTTCTTCCTCGCGCCGCCCCGACCCCTTCTTGCGCGCCCGGGCCGCTTTCTTCGCACTGCGTTCGGCGTCGATCAACTGCCCGGCGGCCAGCCATTGCGCGAACTCCTCGGGCGTTTCCAGCGTGATGCGGCCGATGTTGCCGCTGCGGAATTCGTTCATCACGATCTCGGCCGCCTTCTGCAGATTGACCCGGCCCTTGCCGAGCAGCGCGCCGCGCTTGCGGCCGATGGCTTCGAGCACCTCCTCGTCGCTCAGCGCGCCGATCGGATCGATCTTGAAGCGCGCCTCGACCAGGCCGGCGTAGTGCCCCTTCAGGGTGGCGAGCAGTTCGAGCGCCACCTCTTCCTCATCGAAGGCATTGCGCCCGATGGCCCCGCTGGCCGCCAGGTTGTAGCCGCTCTTGGCGACGATGATGCGCGGCCACAGCATGCCGGGCGTGTCCCAGAGGTAGAAGTCGTCGGCCAGCGTGATGCGCTGCTCGAACTTGGTGATCCCGGCCTCGTCCCCGGTCTTGGCCTTGCGGCTGCCGGTCAGCGTGTTGATCAGCGTCGACTTGCCGACATTGGGAATGCCGCAGATCAGCACCCGCATCGGCTTGGCCATGCCGCCGCGCGAGGGCGCCAGCGCGTGGCAGGCATCGATGAGCTGCCGCGCCGGCGTGGTCTGGCTGGCGTCCAGTCCGATCGCCCGCGTGTCCGGCTGGGCGTTGTAGTGGGCCAGCCAGAGCGCCGTTCGGGCCGGGTCGGCCAGGTCCTGCTTGTTGAGGACCTTGAGCCCCGGCTTGTGGCCGGTGAGCTCAGCCAGCATCGGGTTGGCGCTGGAGCCGGGCAGCCGGGCGTCCAGCAGCTCGATGACCACATCGATGTCCTTGATACGCTCGGCAATGGCCTTCTGGGTCAGGTGCATGTGACCGGGGAACCACTGGATGGCCATCGGTATTTCTTTCTCTATCGGTACGGGTTCGAGCCGCGATTGTCGCCGGCCCGTGCGCGTGCTCGTCCGGCCCTCGGGCGCATTGTCCAAATGCTTACGCACTGCCACCCGGGTTGGGCGCACAGTAGGGGCTTGCAGAAAGGACGAACCGCTATGCAGATCCAGGTCAACACCGGCAACGGCATCGAGAACAAGGACGCGCTGGAGCGCTGGGCGGACGGCGAGATGCGGCAGGCCCTGGCCCGCTTCGCCGCCGACGTGACGCGCGTCGAAATCCACTTGAGCGACGAAAACCACGCCGCCAACGGCGGCGGCGACAAGCGCTGCACCATGGAAGCACGACTGGCCGGCCACAAGCCGCTGGCGGTCAGCCACCATGGCGCCAGCCTCGACGAAGCCTTCCGCGGTGCCGCCGACAAGCTCAGGCGTTCGCTCGACAGCACCCTGGGCCGGCTCTACGGGCACCGTGACCGCGAATCGATCCGCAAGGACGGCGACGCCGAGGTCGAGCCGTGAACAGGCCCTATCGCAGGAAGGCCAGCAGCAGCCGGGCCACCGCCTCGGGCTGCTCCTGCTGCACCCAATGGCCGGCCCCGTCGACCAGGTGCACGCCAGCCAGCTGCGTGCAGGCGCCGGCCTGCATGGCCTCGAAGTCGCCCGGCTTCTGGTAGATGCCCCAGTCGCTGCGCCCGGCGATGAAGCAGGAGGGAATGTCGATCGTGCGTCCCGACCAGGTCTGGAGTTCGGCCGTGAAGCGGCCGCTGGTGGCGCAGCGATACCACTGCAATCCGCCCTGGAATCCGGTGCGGGCGTACTCGGCGGCATAGACCGCGAGTTCGTCGCCGGACAGCCATCGGCAAGCGGCAACCTGTTGGGCCGATGGCGCTTCGGCCGCCACCGTTTCGGGCATCGTGCGGTCGGCCCGCATCACGTAGTAGGTCGGCAGCCTGGCCAGTTCATCGGCGGCCAGGGCTCGCAGCGGCAGCGGCCGGTTGTGCGTCCAGTCCGCGCTCTTGACGTGGTAATAGGCACGCAGAAACGCATGCAGACCCTGCGGCGCGCCGCGCATGTCGGCGTCGGCCTCGGGCGTCGAGTAGTACCACTGGTAGTGCTTGCGCGGCGGTGACAGCGCGGCGAGGCCGTCGAGCACGGTGCTGATCGCCGCCAGACCGGCTGCGGCGAGCGGCGAGCCGGCGCTGCCGAAGGGCATCGGCGGCGGCCCGCCGAAGGGCGCGCTCATCATGACGACCGAACGGAACACGTCGGGCCGRAGCAAGGCGCACCAGGCCGCCACCGGCGAGCCGAAGTCATGGCCGACCACCGCCGCGACGCTGCGATGGCCGAGGGCCCAGACCAGCCCGAGAGCATCGCGGACCAGGTTGGTGAGCCGGAACTCGTCGAGCGCGGCGTCGAAGCCCGGCTGCCAGCCGGTGGTGCGGCCATAGCCTCGCTGGTCGGGCGCGACCACGTGCCAGCCGGCCTGCGCCAGCGGGAGCATCAGCTTGCGCCAGCTGTAGGCCAGCTCGGGAAAGCCGTGCAGCAGCAGCACGCAAGGCCGCCCGGGCGTTTCGAAGCCGGCCTCGAGCACGTGCATCGACAGGCCATTGCCGTTGTCGACCTGGCGCGAACGGATGCCCGCGGGCAGCGGCAGGGCTTCGAGCGGCGTGCCGTCGTTCATGGGCTGCGTCGTCAGCGCTGGCCGGCGTTCGCCATCGCCTTGCCGACTTCGTTGCTGCCCTGGGCGGCACCGCTCTGAGGCACGATCTCGCCCGCCCGGTCGCCGACCTCGGCCAGCCGCGCGGCGAGTCGTTCGGGGGCATCGCTGCCGAGGCCGATCCAGGCGCCGTTGGTCAGCGTGATGTGGGCAGCCTCGAAGCTGCCGGCGCCGGCGCACAGGATGGTGCGGTTCGGCGCGTCCTGCGACGTCAGCACCAGCATCGCGGGCACCACGGCCTCGGGCTTCAGCGCCTCGAGCACGGCCTCTGGCATCAGGTCCTCGGTCATGCGGGTGGCGGCCGTCGGCGCCAGGCAGTTCACGCGGATGTCGTTCTTGGCGCCCTCGATGCTCAGCGTCTGCATGAGCCCCACCAGCGCCATCTTGGCCGCGCCGTAGTTGCTCTGGCCAAAGTTGCCGTACAGGCCCGACGACGAGGTGGTCATCACGATGCGGCCGTATTTCTGCTCGTTCATGAGCGCCCAGACCGCCTTTGTGCAGTTCACCGCGCCCATCAGGTGGACATCGACCACCAGGCGGAAATCGGCCAGGTCCATCTTGGTGAAGCTCTTGTCGCTCAGGATGCCGGCGTTGTTGACCAGGATGTCGACCCGGCCCCAGGCCCGGACCGCCTGGGTGACCATCGCCTGAACGGCCTCGAAATCGGTCACCGAGGCACCATTGGCGATCGCCTCGCCGCCAGCGGCCTTGATCTCGTCGACCACAGCCTGGGCCGCGCCGACCGAGCCGCCGGATCCGTCGCGGGCCCCGCCCAGGTCGTTGACCACCACCTTGGCGCCGCGCGCCGCCAATGCCAGCGCATGCTGGCGACCCAGGCCGCCGCCGGCGCCGGTGACGATGGCCACGCGGCCCTTGAAGTCGATGCTGCTCATGCTTTCCGTGCTTTCTCAGGAGTTCGTTGACGCGACGCGTTTTACCCCAGAAAGCGGCCGGCCCGAGCCGGCGATGCCGCCAGATCAGTCGTTTCGGCGACTCAAGCGCTCGCAATAGTCGAGCAGAAGGTCGATTTCTGCTGATTTGTCGAAGAAGGCATCCGCGCCCATCGCCTTGGAGCGGGCGCGAACGTCGGGTGTGGCGTAGTTGCTGACCACCAGCACCTTCTGATGGGCGCCCCGCTTGCGGCAGGCATCGACCACACCGAGGCCATTGCCCTGGTCAAGGAAGAGATCGACGATGGCCACGTCCCAGCTCTCGCGATGCTGGCGCAGCCAAGCCACGGCCTCATCCTCGCCGCTGGCGTGTGCCACCACGGTGGCGTCGACGATCTCTTCGAGAAAGCCGACGAGGTTTTCGCGAATGACGGGGTTGTCTTCGACCAGATAGGTCCTGAAAGTCATGATGGGGATGACAACAAAGTGTGCTTTTATTCAGACTGTGTTCACATCATCGCCAGACGGCGCGCCCCCGGCGGTGGGCCGTGGCGGCCAATTCGGGTAGGCAGCAACCTACCCGGTGTCATCGCTCACAGGGCGGCGCGCTGGCTCACCGGCCCGGCGGGGGCCTCCACCCAGTGGTTCTTGAAGCCCAGGCGCGCCGGCGAGACGTACTGCTCGCGGTAGATCTCGAAGGGCATGCTGTCGCTGACCTCGATCCGCTTCTGCGCTTCGATCGAGGTCTGCGTCATGCGCTCGAACAGCTCGCGCTGCGCCTCCGGGAGCGGCAGCGCCAGCAGGTCGGCGCGCGTCTGCTCGGAGCGGGCACGCACGAAGCCGACGAAAGAATCGTTGTGCGCCTGCTTCATCGCCTCCAGCACGCGCGCCGAGGGCAGCACGGCCGGGTCGCGCAGCGCCGCCCCAGCCGCCCTCACCGCCTCGGCGTGCGGCGTGCCGACGCCATGCGCCGCATCGAGTGCCGCGGCGATCGGCACGAACTGCTCGAGCAGCTCGGCGCCCCAGTCGGTCAGCGTGGCCTCGCGTCCGTCGCGGCGCAGCTGCAGGCCCGGCTCGCGCCCGCGGGCGGCGGTCAGGTGCTGGTTGTGCGCCAGGTCGGCGATCTCCTCGCGGGTGTCGGGCGGGCTGTCGCTGAGCAGGCAGTGCAGCAGGAAGACGTCGAGAAAGCGCATCGTCTGGGCATTGATGCCGACCGGCTCGAACGGATCGAGGTCCATCAGGCGCACCTCGACGTACTCGACGCCGCGTTCGCGCAGCGCATGCAGCGGCCGCTCCCCCGGATAGATCACGCGCTTCGGGCGGATCGTGCCGTAGAACTCGTTTTCTATCTGCAGCAGGCTGGTTGCGAGCTGGTTGTAGTCGCCGCCCAGGTTGCGGATCCCGATGGCCTCGTACGCCGGCCAGGGCCGGGTCAGCGCATCCTGCAGCGAGGCGCCGTAGCCGTCGAGGCTGTTGTAGCTCACCGCCAGCGAGGCCTGCGCCTCGCTCTGGTAGCCCAGCCGGCCCATGCGCAGCGAGGTGCCGTGGGGCATGTGCACGCTGCCCTCCCCCAGCGGTTGCAATTCGTGCGGCCGGCCGTCGACGAAGCTCGAGCACAGCGCCGGCGAGGCGCCGAACAGGTACAGCAGCAGGAAGGCGTGGCGGCGGAAGTTGCGGATCAGCGCGAAGTACTGTTCGCTCGACACCTCGGGCAGCGACCAGTTGTAGTGGATGCCCGAGATGGTCTGCATGCGCCGGCCGTAACGGTGGCTCAGGCCCATGCGATAGACGCTCTTGGCGCGGCCGACGTTGGACGAGCCGTAGAGCCCGATCGGGATGGTCTCGTCGGTCGGCAGCCCGCAGGGCATGCTCGACACCCACAGCCGCTCGTCGCCGGCCTCGTCGAGCACGCGATAGGTGAACTGGTGCACCCGCACCAGTTCTTCCAGCGCCGCCTCGACGCCGGTGTGGGCGCCGGTGATGAGTTCGAGCTGCGACTCGCTGAAATCGGTCGTGATGTGCGGATGGGTGAGCGCCGACCCGAGCGCTGACGGATGCGGCGTCAGGGCCAGCTTGCCATCCGGTTGCGCCCGCAGGCTTTCCTTCTCGATCCCGCGCCGCGCCCCCCGGAGCCGCGCAGGCGAGAGCGCGTCCAGGCGCTCCTTGAAGTTGCTCATTGAGTGATCACCCCTCGTTCTTTTGTGGGGACGGAAGGTAGCATGGCCTGAAAAGGCGCGCAGGCGGACTGAAATCCGCCGTTTCGGCTCAGCCGAGCACGCGCACGAGGAAGCGGTTCAGGTCGGCGATTTCCTCCATGCACACCGAGTGCTCCATCGGGTATTCATGCCATTCGATGTCGTAGCCCAGCGCTGTCAGGGTGTCTCGGCCCTGGGTGGCGCGGGCGATCATCACCACGCCGTCGCGCTGGCCGTGGGCCTGGAAGATCGGCGTCTGCTGGTTGGCAGGGCTGCGCTCGGCCGCCGTGGTATCGGCCAGCGGCAGGTAACCGGAGAGGCCGACGATGCCGGCCAGGCGCTCCGGGTGGCGCAGGCCGGTCAGGAAGGCCATCGCGCAGCCCTGGGAAAAGCCGGCGATCACGATGCGCGAGGCCGGGGTGCCACGGGCCTTCTCGGTGGCGATCAGGGCCTCGATCATCAGCTGCGAGCGACGAAATCCGGCCTCGTCCTCGCGCTTGGCCAGGTCGGGACCCAGGATGTCGTACCAGGCCGGCATGCGGTAGCCGCCGTTGATGGTGACCGGCATCACCGGCGCGTTCGGGAACACGAAGCGCACCGGGCCGACCGTCGACAGGTCGAGCTCGTTGGCAATGGGCACGAAGTCATTGCCGTCGGCGCCCAGGCCGTGCATGAGGAGGACGGTGGCCGTCGGGTTCGGGCCGGTTTCGATTTCGATGGGTGGATTTGACATGGCTGCGAAGTTACCTCAGAAACTGACCCGGACGCCGGCAGAATGCCCTTCGTACCACCAACGACCGGAGACATCCATGCTGACACTGATCGGCTTCGCGGCCAGCAACTACTACAACAAGGTCAAGCTGGCGCTGCGCGAGAAGAACGTGCCTTTCGCCGAAGAATTGGTCTGGCTCGGCGAAACCGACCTGAGCGCCTCGCCGCTGGGCAAGGTGCCCTACCTGCGCACCGACCAGGGCATGCTGTGCGAGTCGGCCGCGATCAACGAGTACATCGAGGCGGCCTACCCTGCCATTCCCCTGCTGCCGAGCGACCCCTACGCCGCCGCCAAGGTGCGCGAACTGAACCTCTACCTCGAGCTGCACCTCGAACTGGTGGCGCGCAACCTCTATCCCGAGGCCTTCTTCGGCGGCAAGGTGAGTGACGGCCTGAAGAAGAAGATCGGCCAGCAGCTCGAGAAGAACATTCCGRCCTTCGGCAAGCTCGCACGCTTCGACACGCCATTCATCGCCGGCGAGCAGTTCACGCTGGCCGATTGCGCAGCGATCACCCACCTGCCGCTGGTCGCCGGTGCGACACGCATCATTTATGGCCGCGACCTGCTCGAGGCACAACTGCCGGCCGCGCGTGACTACCTGAAGCGCATGAACCAGCGTCCCCACGTGATGCAGGTCAACGCCGACCGCAAGGCCAACACCGAGGCGATGCTGAAGCGCTACGCCTGACGCCGCGTCGCGGCAAGCTGCACGCATTCGACGAAGTGCCGTGCGGCGGGGTCAGCCGGTGGCCGCGCAGCTTGATCACGCACACATGCAGCGCCGGCAACTGCTCCTTGACGGCGACGCGCCGGATGCCGTGGTGCTTGAAGGTCAGGTCGACCAGCGGCTCGACGAACAGGCCGACCAGGTCCAAGTGGCCGACCAGCCCGAGCTCCACCGTGACCGACTCGCCAAGGCTCACCCGCGCCGGCGCGGTCAGGCCGATCGGTGCGAACAGCGGCGCCACCGCCTCGCGGCCCAATTCGCCGTCGCCGGGCAGCACCCATTCGGCCGCATGCAGATCCCGCAGCGATTCCGCGCTGCCGAGCGGGTGGCCGTCGCGCACCCGGACCGCCAACTGCACCGGGAACAGATC
>NZ_JBFUIU010000158.1:0-14382 GCF_056401695.1 Variovorax sp. P4_D9 | reverse complement strand
CGCACTACAAGGGCAGCGTCAAGATCAAGGTGGGACCGGCCAGTGCGGCCTTCGCGGGCGACATCGAAGTGCTGGCGCTCGACCAGCCGCACCAGACGCTGCAGCTGCTGGGCAAGGGATCGGACCGCGGCGGCTCGTCGGCGTCGATGAAGCTCACGGCCATCATCGAGGCCGGCGAGACGGCCGGCAACTCGGTGCTGGTGGGCCATGCCGAGGTGATCGTCAACGGCAAGTTCGCGCAGTTCGGCGGCCGGCTGATGGTGCAGGTGTCGGACATGCTGCTCGGCCAGTTCGTCGACAACTTCCGAGTCGCGGCGGCAGCGTTGCCGCTGCCGCAGGCGGCGCCCGCCCCCGCGCCGGCGCCCGCGGATGTGCCCGCCAAGGCCGGCGAGATCAATGCGCTGGCGATCTTCTGGCAGCTGGTCAAGGGCTGGGTGGCCAGCCTGTTTGGCAAGCGCGCCTGAGCCCGCCATGACCGACGCCGAGCTGCGAGAGTCGCTTCACCGCGCCGGCTACATCGCCGACGAGAGCCTGGCGACCACGCTGTGGCTGGCCGGCGAGCTCGAGCGGCCGCTGCTGGTCGAGGGCGACGCCGGCGTCGGCAAGACCGCGCTGGCCGGGGCACTGGCGCGGGCCCGGGGGCAGGCGTTGGTTCGGCTCCAGTGCCACGAAGGCCTCGACCTGTCGCAGTCGGCCTACGAGTGGAACTACGGCCGCCAGTTGCTAGCGATCCGCCTCGGCGAGACCCAGCCCCAGGGCCTGAAGGAGTCCGATCTGTTCGCGCGCGACTACCTGCTGGAGCGGCCGCTGCTGCAGGCAATCTCGAGCGAGCAGCCCTGCGTGCTGCTGATCGACGAGATCGATCGCGCCGACGAGGCCTTCGAGGCCTTCCTGCTCGAAGTGCTGGCCGACTACCAGATCACGGTGCCCGAACTCGGCACCCTGCATGCCAGGCACATCCCGCAGGTGGTGCTAACCAGCAACGGCACGCGCGAGCTGTCGGATGCGCTGCGTCGGCGCTGCCTGTACCACTATCTCGATTACCCGAGCCTGGCGCGCGAGATCGCGATCGTGCGGGCCACCTTGCCCGAGGCCGAGGGCGCTCTGGTCGAGCAGGCGGTGGACTTCGTGCAGCGGCTGCGGCGCGAGGACCTCGCCAAGAAGCCGGGCGTGGCGGAGTCGCTCGACTGGGTGCGTGCCCTGCACCGGCTGTCGTTCGTGGCGCTGCCGGAGGACCCGCATGCGCTCGTCGCCACGCTGGCCTGCCTGGTCAAGACGCGCGAGGACCGCTTCCAGCTCGGCGAGGATCGCCTGCGGCAGCTGATCGAAGGTCGGCGAACGGTCGGCGTCGCTGAGAAGACACCCCAACCGATATGAACACCGTGGCGCGCCCGCTCGAAAGCATCGCCAGCTTCGCCGCGCTGCTGCGCGACCACGGCATGAAAGTCGGCATCGCGGAGCAGCAGGCCTTCGTGCAGGCGGCGCTGCACCTGCCGCTGGAGCGGTCAGCGCGGCTCGATCCGGCCTGGCGCGCAATCGCCTGCCACGACGCGAACGACTGGCGGCGCTGGCCCGAGCTGTTCGAAAGCTACTGGTATCCGCAGCGCGTCAGGGGCCGCGCGAAGCTCAGCGGGCAGACCCGGGCGAGCCGCAGCCTGCAGCAGGTGGTGAAGAGCCTGCACGAGCGCATGGAGGGCGGTGCACCCTCGGCCAGCCACGGCCTGGCCGACACCGCGCTCGACGCGCCGCCCGTCGTCGACGACCCGGCGGCGCTGCAGCGCGCGCAAGGCGGCGCCAGCCGGACCGAGGCACTGCATGACCGCTCCTTGTCGCGATGGCTGCCGCAGGATCTGGCGTTGCTGCAGAGCCTGGCCGAGCGGATCGCGCGGCGGCTGCGCAAGCGCTTGACGCGGCGCTGGCACGACGATGCGCAGGGCCGCCGCCTCGACGTTCGGCGCACGCTGCGCGCCAGCCTGCGCACCGGCGGGCTGCCGGTCCATCCGGCATGGCGCGCGGCCCGGCGCGAATGGCCGCGGCTCTTCATCCTGGTGGACGTCAGCCGGTCGATGGAAACCCATGCCCAGCTCTTCCTGCGCATCGCCCGCGCCTTCGTGGCCGCGATGAATGCGCGGGTGTTCGTCTTCCACACGCGTCTGGCCGAGGTCACGCCGCTGCTGCGCGGCGACTCGGCCGCGGTGCAGGAGAAGGTCAACGCGGTGACGGCCGGCTTCGGCGGCGGCACCCGCATCGCGACCAGCGTCGCGGATTTCCACGCGGTGCATGCGCGCGCACAGCTGCAGCGCAACGCGCGCGTCTGGGTGCTGTCCGACGGCTTCGATGCCGATCCGCCGGAACGCTTGGCGCAAGAGCTGGCGCGCGTTCGGGCGCGCGGTGCGCGGGTGCACTGGTTTCATCCGTCCGAGGCCCCGCCGGCATCGCAGTCGATGCAGGCGGTGATCGGGCAACGCGAACTTGTGGACGGCTTCTCGCGTCTCAACAGTCTGCGTGATCTTGCCGATCTCGCGAAGCACCTGCGATGAATCGCGGGCATCCCCCTGAAGGAGAAGATGACATGAGCAACGCAGACACCGTCTTCGAGGCCGCGCGCCGGCTGCAGCAGGCCGGTACGCCCTGCGCGCTGGTCAGCGTCATCAAGGCGCTGCCGCCGGCGTCCGCGCATCCGGGCGACAAGGCGGTCGTCACCGCCGACGGCGAGATGCACGGCTGGGTCGGTGGCGGCTGCGCGCAGCCGGCGGTGATCCGCACGGTGCGCCAGGCGCTGGCCGACGGCCGGGCGCGGATGATCCGCATCGCGCCGGCCGAGGAGGGCCACGAGCGCGATCTCGGCGACGTGCTCGAGTTCGGCATGGCCTGCCACTCCGGCGGCACGCTGGAGCTGTTCGTCGACCCGCTGCTGCCGCGCGCGGAACTCGTGGTGATCGGCAACTCGCCGGTGGCGGCCAGCCTGGTGCAGCTCGGGCCGCGCGTCGGCTTCGCGGTGACGCTGGTCGCCCAGGGCGCGAAGGCGGCAGACCATCCCGATGCCTGCCGCGTCATCGACCGCGACGATGCGGCCACGGTCGGCCCGCAGGTCGGAGCCGGCGCCTGGGTCGTCATCGCGACGCAGGGGCGCCGTGATCTGCAGGCACTCGGGCTGGCGCTATCGTTGAATGCGCGCCAGGTGTCCTTCGTCGCCAGCGCCCGCAAGGCCCAGGTGCTGAAGGATTCGTTGATCACTGCGGGTGCCGATGCGGCAGCCGTGGCCGCGATCGTGGCGCCGGCGGGCTACCCGATATCGGCGTCGACGCCGGAGGAGATTGCGCTGTCGGTGTTGGCGGCGGTGGTGTCGAACCGGCGCCAGTCCGCCACGCTGCCCGAGGCGCATGCGGTGAAAGAAGCCGTGGGCGTGGGTCCGGCGGTCGCTGCGCTGCCGGCCAGGTCGCCGTGCTGCGGAGGCTGACATGGGCTGCATCCTCAAGGGCGGCGGCGGGCTCTATTCGCGCCTCGTGGTGGGTGCAGTGCTGCTGGCAGCGGGCRCCGGCAGCCGGCTCGGCGGACGGCCCAAGGCCTTGCTCGAACTCGGCGGCGTGCCGCTGATCCGGCGCCAGCTGATCGCGCTGTCGGGCGCCGGTGTCGACGAGGTGGTCGTGGTGCTGGGCCATCACGCCGAGGCGATCGAGGCCAGCGTGCGCGACTTTCCGGTGACCCTGGCGCGCAATCCGTTGCCGGACGACGGCCAGGCCTCCTCGGTGCGCATCGGCCTGCAGGCGCTCGGCGGAAAGCTCGACGCCGTCGTCGTCGCGCTGGCCGACCAGCCGATGGTCAACGCGCAGGACATCACGGCACTGATCGGCGCTTTCAAGAAGCGCGGGGAGGCATCGATGGTGGTGCCCCGCGTGCAGGGCGAGCCGGGCAATCCGGTCATCTTCGAAGCCGCGCTGCGCGACCAGTGGCTGGCCGGGGATGCCAATGGCGCCTGCCGCCGCTGGCGCGAGGCCAACCCCGAGCGGGTGTTCTGGCTCGACACCGACAACCAGCGTTATCGGGTCGACATCGACACGCCCGCCGACCTCGAGCGCTTCTCCGAGCGCACGGGTCACGTGCTTCGCTGGCCGGTGCCACCCGCGATGGCTTGACGGCCGCGATGCGCTGCGCCGGATCGGCTACGCGCTGGTGTCCGCCGCTGTGAATTGGCGTACGAATTTCAGATGTAATGCAAAGGCGCTGCCCCAACATCCGCCTGCAATGACAGGCGCGCACGCTGCCGATCAGCAGTCGTCACCAAGGAGCACGCCATGAACCCGACACCCGCTTCGCAGCCTGGCCCATGCTACGAGCTGTGTTTTCAGTCACTGTTCCGGCCAGGCCGTGGCTGGGCCTTCCCCTGCGATGCCGAAGGCCACGTCGACATGGACAGCATGAGCGAGCGGGCGCGCAACAACTACCTGTTCGCGCGCGCCCTCATTGGCATCGAAGTCGACATGCCTCGGGTCCGAACGAACTGATCCAGTGCGGCTGGGGCCGCTTCAGAACCTTTCGGCGGGGCCCATCGACAGCCGTTCGACCGCGCTGCATACTGGCGCCGCCCTGGCCATCGCCTCATGGGGAGTCCGTTCCGGTGGCAACAACGGGGTCTTCGCCGATCCCCGGCCCAGGAGAACCGCATGACCACGCAAGGCTTCGCCGATTCCCATGCGCCGCTCGACCTGCTGATCGTCGGTGCCGGCTTCGGTGGCCTCTGCATGCTGCACAAGGCGCGTGCGATGGGCTTGTCGGCGCTGGTGCTCGAGGCCGCACCCAGCGTGGGGGGCACCTGGTACGCCAACCGCTACCCGGGCGCCCGCGTCGACATCCAGAGCCTGGAATACTCGTTCTCGTTCAGCGAGCCTCTGCAGCAGGAATGGCAGTGGACCGAGCGCTATGCCTCGCAGCCCGAACTGCTGCGCTACGCCAACCACGTGGCGGACCGCTTCGATCTTCGCACTGGCATCCGCCTGAACACCCGCGTGACGTCGGCCCGCTTCGACGACGACGTTCAGCGCTGGCAGGTCGGCAGCACGGGCGAGGATGGCGCGGCGCAGACCTGGCGCGCGCGCTTCGTCGTGCTGGCCAGCGGGCCGCTGTCGACACCGAATACGCCGGCCTTTCCCAGCCTGGAGACCTTCGCCGGCCCGGTCCTGCACACGGCCGACTGGCCGCATGCGCCGGTCGATTTCGGCGGCCGCCACGTGGGCGTCATCGGCACGGGTTCCTCGGCGGTCCAGGTGATCCCGCGCATCGCGCAGCAGGCGGCATCGCTGACCGTATTCCAGCGTACCGCCGCCTACGTGGTGCCGGCCCACAACGGGCCTCTGGACCCGGCGCAGGAGGCCCGCGTGAAGGCCGACTACCCGGGCTTTCGCGCCCGCAACCGCCAGATGCGCACCGGCTTCGGCTGCGAGCTGCCGATGAACCCGGCCTCGGCGCTGGCTGCGAGCCTCGAGGAGCGTGAGGCGGCGTTCGAGGCCCGCTGGCGCGTCGGCGGCTTTAGCCTGCTCGGGGCCTTCGCCGACCTGATGACGGACCTGCGGGCCAACGCGCTGGCGGCCGAGTTCGTGCGCGGCAAGATCCGCCAGCAGGTCCGCGACCCGGCGACGGCGGCGCTGCTCTCGCCGCACCAGCCCATCGGCTGCAAGCGGATGTGCGTGGCCGACGACTACTACGAAACCTTCAACCGGCCGAACGTGCAGCTGGTGGACGTCAGCGAGCAGCCGATCGAGGCTATCACCCCGGGCGGACTGCGGACCGGCGGGCGCGAGCACGCCTTTGACACGCTGGTGCTGGCCACCGGCTTCGACGCCGTCACCGGCACGCTGATGCGGCTGGACCTGCGCGGCCGCGGCGGCCTGCGCATTCAGGACAAGTGGCGCGGCGGGCCGCTGAACTACCTGGGCTTGACGGTGGCCGGCTTCCCGAACCTGTTCCACATCGCCGGCGCGGGCAGCGCCGCGGCCTTCACCAGCGTGATCCTCTCGATCGAGCATCACGTGGACTGGATCGCCGAGTGCATCGCATGGCTCGATGCGCAGGGCCACGCCACGATCGAGGCCACCGACGAGGCCGAAAGCGCCTGGGTCGCGCATGTCAACGCGGTCGCTGGGCAGACGGTGTTCCTGAGCTGCAATTCCTGGTACCTTGGCGCCAACATCCCGGGCAAGCCGCGCATGTTCATGCCGCTGGCGGGCGGATTCCCGGCCTATGCGGAATGGTGCGCCGCAGTCGCCGATCGGGGCTACGAGGGTTTCGCGCTGGGCTGAGGGGCGGTGGAACGCCGGAATCGGCCGGCGTCTCGCGTCAGATCGGACCCAGCTCGGGCGCCGACGAAATCGGCGCGACCGACGCACCCTCGATCCCGTGGCGCTGCAGCGCGTCGGCCACGAACCCATTCGCCTTCATGTCTTCAACGAATAGACGCAGGGCCCGGGCGGCGGCGTCGCCGCGCGACTTGGGCGTGCCCATCGCCTGGCGGATCACCATGAAGCGGCCGGGCAGCAGCCGCAGTCCGCCAAGCGCTCGGCTGTCCGCTTCCAGTTGCTGCTTCACGCCGGCAGCGACATCCGCCTCTTGCTCGAGGAAGGTGCGGACCACGGCCGGCGACGTCGGCGCGCGCTCGATCCGCGCATGCTGCAGCTTGCGCGTCAGGTAGAGGTCGTAGGCACTCCCCTTGCCGACCGTCACGCGGAAACCCGCCTGATCGACCTCGTCGTTGTGGTGCAGAGGCGATGCGTCGCGAACGAGGTAGCTGCCTTCGATCAGGACATAGGCATCGGTGAAGGCAATGTGCGCGCCGCGCACAGGATCGATCGCGAAAAACCCGATGTCGGCCCGTTCGTCGGCGACCGCATCGACCGACTTGCCGGCGGCATCGAAGACAACCAGTTCGAGATCGGTGCCCAGCCGCTGCGCGAAGGCACGGGCCAGGTCGACCGACACGCCGCCGGGTCTGCCAGTCGCCGGGTCGGCGTGGGCAAGAATCGGATTGCCGAGGTTGATGGAGGCGCGCAGAACGCCATGTGGCGTCAATGCCTTGACGACGGCGGGGTCGATGTTCATATTGGAAGACTCAGGTTTTAAGGATGCTGCTTATCTTTTGCATGTTCCGCAGCGTGCTGGACAGATGCTCGCGCATCGCCTGCGACGCTTCTTCGTTGCGGCCGCTTTCGAGAAGATCCAGCAGATGCAGGTGCTGCTGGCAGTGCTCTTTGTACCGGCTGCGATCCTGCATCGAGCGGTACGACAGCAGGCGTCGCACGCGATTCACGCGACGTATCGTGTCGATGAAGAAGGCATTGCCGGACCCCTCCACCAGCGATTCGTGGAAGCGCACGCCCCGGTCGTGCAACTGGTCGGCCGTGTCGGTTTCGATCCCGCCTTCGAGCAGATGCTTTTCGGCCGCCCGGCAGCGCGCGATCACATGGGCGGGGAGACGATAGTTGGGCTCGAGCAGCGCGGCAGGTTCGAGCGCCAGGCGCAGCCGATAGGACTGCAACAGGCTGTCGGCGGTCGTGAGCATGGACGAGAACTCCCATCCGTAGCCGGGCTTTTTCTCGGCCCAGCCCTCGTTTGAAATGCGGCCCAGCACCGCATGGAGCTGGGCCGGCGTCAGGCCATAGCGCTGCTTGATCAGGGCCTCCGAGAACTCTCCCGGCAGCACCCCTCGCAGGCGGTCGTCGGCGATCCGGAAATAGACGGCCGTCACCACGTCCGACTCGGCAAGGCCCAGCTTTTCCGTCAGTGCGTTGACGTTTTCACCGATCGCCTGGACCAGAAAATAGCCGCGATTCGGCTCCCGCCTGAGCACGCCCTTGTCGGCCAGCAAGGACAGTGCGTCGTTGATCGGCGAGCGTGACACGCGCAGACGGTCGGCCAGCGACTGGGCAGGCAAATGGCTGCCGGCCGGCATGGCGTCGGTCTTGATGAGGTCGAGAATCTGTGAAGCGAGGGATTGTTCGGGCCGCATGGACAGCATTTTCCCCTCCCATTTCACCTTACGCGGCAGCGGTCGCGGCTTCGGTGAGACGGTGCCTGGTCATCATCTTGCGCAAGGTGGACGGAATCACGCCACCCGCACGCAGGAGTTCTACCTCGAGCCGGGTCTCGACGGCCGCGGTCGTCTGGTAGTTTTCAGAGCGACCGTCCGCTCGGCGAATGACGACATCAACGAGGCCGCGGGGTTYGATGGCTTCCGGCCTGGCGTCGATCTCGATCCGGTCTCCCCCCTTGAGATCCAGCGTCAGCGGTGTCATCGCCGCCGGCATGCGCAGCGGCAGGACGCCCATGCCGATCAGGTTCGAGCGGTGGATCCGCTCGAAACTGTTCGCCAGGACGGCGCGGATACCGAGCAGCCGCTGCCCCTTGGCCGCCCAGTCGCGTGACGACCCGGTGCCGTACCGTTCTCCGGCGACCAGCACCACCGATTCCCCTGCAGCGCGATAGCGCTGAGCTGCGTCCCACAGCGGGATGACTTCGCCGCTCGGGACGTGCAGGGTATGAGCCACGGGCGCACCCGGCGCCAGCAGGTTCTTCAAGGTCTTGCTGTGGAACGCCGCGCGCACCATCACCTCCCAGTTGCCACGCCGCGATGCGAAGACGTTGAGGTCATTCCGRTCGTCACCGCGTTCGACGAGGAAATCGGCGACCCGGCTGTCCCTGGGTATCGCGCTGGCCGGGGAGATGTGGTCGGTGGTGATATCGTCGCCGACGACGAGCAGCGGATAGGCGTCGTAGCGGCCGAGCATGCTGCCTTCGGTCAGGGCGGCAAATGGCGGCCGTCGCAGGGTGGTCGATGCAGGATCCCAGGGGTACAGCTCGGACTCCGGGGCCTCGAGTGCGTGCCACAGCGGGTTGCCGGTGGCGATCGCAAAGGCGCGTTTGTAGTCGGCCGGATCCTGCGAGCGTTGCAGCAGCGCGTCGATTTCCTGTGCCGAGGGCCAGAGATCCTGAAGGTACACCGCCTTCCCGTGGGCGCTCGTCTGAATCGTATCCACCCTGAAATCGCGCTCGGCGTCGCCGGCGAGGCCGAAGGCGATCACGAGCGGGGGTGACATGAGAAAGCCGAGTTCCAGATCCGGATGCACGCGGCCCGGAAAATTCCGGTTGCCCGACAGCGCCGCCACCGGGTAGATCGAATGACGGCCCATCGCATCCTGGATCGGCTGCGGCAGCTGGCCGGAATTGCCGATGCAGGTGGTGCAGCCATAACCGACGATGTCGAAACCGACAGCCGCAAGGTCTTCGGTTAGTCCGGCGCGCTCCAGGTACGCCGCGGCCGCGGGCGAGCCCGGACCCATCGATGTCTTCACCCAGGCGGGTGCCTTCAGACCGAAGGCGCGGGCCTTGCGCGCCACCAGGCCGGCCGCGATCAGCAGTCGCGGGTCGGACGTGTTCGTGCAACTCGTGATGGCGGCAATGGCCACCGGGTGGCGCGGCATCACCGCATCCGGGGTGGACGGCTCGAAGTGGAGCGCCGCCAGGCTCGACTTGGTGTCCCCGAACCCGAGCAGGTCCTGGGGGCGGCGAGGGCCGGCCACGTGCATGCCGATGGCATCGAGCGCGATGTGGAGAGTGCGCGAGTACCTCGGCTCGCAGCCCGGGTCGAACCACAAGCCCGTCGCCCGGGTCAAGGCTTCGACATTCGCGATGTGCGCCGAAGAGCGGCCGGTCGCCTCGAGGTAGTCGAGCGTGTGTCGATCGACCGGGAAGAAGCCTGTGGTCGCCCCGTATTCCGGCGCCATGTTGGCCACTACGCTGCGGTCACCGGCCGTGAGTGTCGAGACTCCGGGGCCATGGAACTCGACGAACTCCCCCGAGACGCCGATGGCGCGCAGACGCTGCGTGACGGTCAGCGCCAGGTCGGTCGCGAGCACGCCCGGCYGCAGTTCTCCGGTGAGGCGCACGCCGATCACGTCGGGAATGCGCAGCATCGTCGGCATGCCGAACATGACCGTCTGGGCTTCGAGGCCGCCGACCCCCCAACCCAGCACGCCGATGCCGTTGACCATCGGCGTGTGGCTGTCGGTGCCAATCATCATGTCCGGCACCAGCCAGGTCGAGCCGTCCCGGACTTCGGTCGTGACGACCGTCGCCAGCTGCTCCAGGTTGATGGTGTGCATGATTCCCGTGCCCGGCGGATTGATGCGCACGCCGCGAAGCACCTTCGACGCCCAGCGCAGGAACGAATAGCGCTCCGCGTTGCGGCGGATCTCGAACGCCATGTTCAGTTCGGGGGCGTCATGGCGCGCGAACGCTTCCACGGCCAGCGAATGATCCACCGACACATCGACCGGCAGGCTGGCGTTGAGCACTGAGGGGTCGACGCCGGCCTCTGCCAGCGTGCTGCGCATGGCCGCGAGGTCGACGAGCGCCGGCGTGCTCGTGGTGTCGTGCATCAGCACCCGTCCGGGCTGGAAGGCGATCTCCGCCTGGCTGGTTCCCGATTCCGTCCAGGCCAGCAAGGCCTCGATCGCAGCCTGTCTCTCGGCGCCTTCCGTGTTGCGGGCGACGTTCTCCAGGAGCAGGCGCAGAACCACCGGCAGGGCGCTGAGCTTCTCGCCGCACAGAGCCCGTAAATCCAACGCGCTGTAGCTGCGCCCCGCAACGGCGATTTGGACGACGGGCGGCGTATCAGTGTTTTCCATAGCTTCTAGTTTGCATTTTTCATCAATAAAATGCAATTGAGTGCAAACCCTTAGTGACCGGCGAAGCCCCTCGCGTCGCTCAGCCCCCAAGGAAAACCCATGTACGCCTACGTCGGCAGTCGAACCACCCGCGAGCGCAATGCGCGGGGCGACGGCATCAGCATCTTCAAGGTCGATACCGAGCGCGGCACCTTGCAGCCGGTCGATACCATTCGAGACCTGGTCAATCCGTCCTTCCTCGCGCTGAGTCGGGATGGCGGATTCCTCTACACGGTGCATGGCGACGAGAGYGAAGCGAGCGCCTTCGCGGTCGACCGCGCGACCGGCCGCTTGAGCTTGATCAACCGTCAGAGCACGCAGGGCACGAACCCCGTCCATCTGGCGTTTGATCCCTCGGGGCGTTTCCTCGTGGTGTCCAACCACATCGGCGCCAGCCTGGCCGTGCTGCCGGTGAATCCGGATGGATCCCTGGGAGGGTTGACGCAGCTTGTCACGCTCGAAGGTCCGATCGGGCCGCACCGGGTGGAACAGAAGCAGTCCAAGCCTCATTTCAACGCCTTCGATCCGAGCGGCCGCTTCGTGATGGTGCCCGACAAGGGGCTCGACCGGGTGTTCACGTTCCGCTTCGAGCAAGGACGCCTGACGCCTGCAGTCCCTCCCTTCGTCGCGACGCGCGAAGGCGCGGGACCGCGGCACCTGCGCTTCCACCCCAAGGCAGCGCTTGCCTATGTCGTCAACGAACTGGATTCGACGGTCACCGCCTATCGCCTGACGCCGGAGACCGGCGCGCTCGCGCCTTTCCAGATCGTCTCGGCATTGCCGGAGACGTTCACGGGCAACAGCCGTGCGGCGGAACTGCAGATCGATGCGCAGGGACGATTTCTCTACGCATCGAACCGCGGCGACGACAGCGTCGCCGTCTTCCGCATCGATCCGGTGACCGGCGGGCTGAAGTTCATCGAGGCCGTGCCCACCCAAGGCAGGACGCCTCGCTTCGTTGCCCTGTCGCCGGATGGTCGCTTCATGTTCGCGCTCAACGAGGACAGCGATTCGATCGTGACCCTGGCCATCGATCCGAAGGCCGGAACGCTAGCGCCCACCGGTGCATCGGTGAAGTCGGGCAGCCCGGTCTGCATGGTCTTTTCTTCCTGAGGTTCCCATGACTGCAAATTTCACCCCCGCGGAAGAGAAGGCCGTGGTCCGCAAGATCACGTTGCGGATCATCCCCTTCGTCTTCCTGCTCTACATCATCTCGTACCTCGATCGCGCCAACATCGGCTACGCAGCGCTGCAGATGAACGCCGAGCTCGCACTGAGCAGCGAGGCCTTCGGCTTCATCTCCGGCATCTTCTTCATCGGCTATTTCCTCTTCGAGGTGCCGAGCAATGTGATGCTGAACAAGTACGGTGCGCGCGTCTGGATTGCGCGCATCCTGATCAGCTGGGGCGTGCTGGCCGCGATGTCCGCGTTCGTGCAGAACGCCACGCAGCTCTACATCCTGCGCTTCCTGCTCGGCGTTGCCGAAGCCGGCTTCTTTCCCGGGATCATCGTGTACCTGACCTACTGGTTCCGCTCGAAGGAGCTGGCCACCACCGTCGCGCTCTTCACCGCCGCCATTCCGGTGTCCTACATCATCGGCGCGCCGCTGAGCACGCTGATCATGGACCACGTGAACTGGTTCGGCTGGAGCGGCTGGCGCTGGATGCTGTTTCTCGAAGGCATTCCAGCGGTGTTCTTCGGCGTCGTCTGCTTCCTGCGCCTGGTCGACAAGCCGGAGCAGGCCAAGTGGCTCAAGCCTGACGAGAAGGCCTGGCTCGTTGCCGAGCTCGAGCGCGACAAGCAGTCGCGCAAGAACGTCAAACACCTCTCCGTGATGCAGGCCATCGGCAACGGCAAGGTGCTGTACCTCTCGTTCATCTATTTCGTCTACCAGTGCGGCAGCCTCGGCGTCGGCTACTGGATGCCGCAGATCATCAAGGGCTTCTCCGACAAGCTGACCCACTCGCAGATCGGCTTCATCGCGATGGTCCCGTACATCGTGGCGACGATCGCGATGGTGGCCTGGTCGCGCAGCTCGGATCGCCGAGGCGAACGAAGGCTGCATGCCGCTCTTCCTCTGGCCTTGGCAGCGGTCGCGCTGTTGGGCGCGGGCTTGGTCGGCAATCCTTTCAGCGCTATCGCATTGATCAGCGTCGYGCTTGCCGGTCACTACGCCTTCAAGTCGCCTTTCTGGGCATTGCCGACGCTCTTCCTGAGCCGATCCACCGCGGCCGTATCGATCGCGGTCATCAACTCGATTGGCAATCTCGGCGGATTCGTCGGTCCGTATGCGATCGGGCTGATCAAGGGCACGAGCAAGAGCGCGACCAGCGGGCTGGTCTTCCTGGCCGCGCTGCTGGCCGTCTCATTCCTGATGACGCTGTTCATGCGGCTGTCATCCGGCGGAGAGAGCTCCGCCGCGACTGCCGCCGAGCCAGTCCGGACCTGATTTCCCGCGTCCGACCCGATTTCCTCCAACTACAGAGAGACTCACCATGTCATCAAGCCTTCAGAAATTCTTTGCAATCGTTGCTTCGTCGATTGCGATTACGGCATCGCTTCACGCGTCGGCACAGGCACAAGCCGGCGGCAGCGACTATCCCAACAAGGCGATCACGATCATCGTGCCCTTCGCCGCCGGCGGTAACACCGACGTGAAGACGCGCCTGGTGGCGCTGCAGCTCAGCACCATCCTTGGAAAGCCGGTGATCGTCGACAACCGCCCGGGCGCGAGCGGCAACATCGGCATCGAAATGCTCAGCCGCGCCGCGCCCGATGGCTACACGATCGGCATGGRCAGCTTCGGCCCGCTGGCGGTGAACCCCTCGATCTACCCGAAGGTCAATTTCGACCCGAAGAGCTTCGTGCCGATCGTGCTGCTTGAAAAGAGTCCGCTCGTCCTCGTGACCCCTTCGGACAAGCCTTACAAGACCGTAAAGGAAGTGGTTGCAGCCTCGATGGCCAAGCCGGGCTCTCTCAACATTGCCAACGCCGGCCCCGGGGGAGCCCATCACCTGTCGGCCGAGCTGTTCGAAAGCGCTGCAGGCATTGAAATGGTGGGCGTTCCGTTCAAGGGCGGCGGCCCGGCGTCCAACGCGCTGCTGGCCGGCCAGGTCGACCTGATGTTCGAGCAAACCGGCGCCGCGCAACCCTCGATCCAGGCAGGCAAGATACGCCCCATCGCCGTCACTTCCGCGAAGCGGCTGTCGAGCATGCCCGACGTGCCCACCTTCGCGGAAGCCGGTTACCCGCAAGTGCAGGTCTCGAACTGGATGGGCTACATCGCGCCGAAGGGAACACCTCCTGCGATCGTCGCCAAGCTGCACGCCGCCTTCGTCAAGGCGATCAATCACGCCGACATCAAGGACCGCATCCTGTCGCAGAGCAACGAGCTGGGCGGCGGGACGCCGGCGGAGTTTGCGTCGTTCATCGACAGCGAAAGCGCCAAGTGGTCGAAGCTCGTCAAGGAACGCGACATCAAGATCGAATGAGGGCGCCTTGGACAGGGTCGCTCGTCCGGCTCCCTCAGCGGCCGAGGAAGATGACGGGTTCGGGTTCGACACCGCGCTTCATTGCGTCGGCGCGAGCCGTTCGGCCTCGGCGCGCGTCTTCGGTGTTGTGCAGGGGCATCGTGAGATCGAGCAGTACCGAGTCTGCGCCCGGGACG